>CALZMY010000083.1 GCA_945788675.1 uncultured Gammaproteobacteria bacterium
ATCCGGAGTCAATCCTCACCGAGTGCGGCCATGAGATGCTGAAGAATTTTTTAGAGATGTCTGTATAGCGAACAGTTGCCAGGTAGCAGAAGAAAACGTAGCCCGGGTTGAGCTTCAGGCGAAACCCGGGAGAACAGTGCCACCATCCCCGGGTTTCGCCTGAAGCTCAACCCGGGCTACATAGGCCGGCTTATAACAGCTTGGCCATAAAGAGATAGATAACGGGAGGGGTGATGATGGATATGCAGGCAGCGATTCGTGCGGCGACTGAGAAGCGCGACCTCTCGGTCGATGAGATGAGTGACGTGATGCGTACCATCATGACCGGTGAGGCGACGCAGGCGCAGATCGGTGGTTTTCTGATCGGGCTGCGGATGAAGGGCGAGACGGTTGACGAGATCACCGCGGCAGCGAAGATCATGCGAGAACTGGCGACGCCGGTAGCGGTTTCGGGTGCGCATCTGGTCGACACCTGTGGCACCGGCGGTGATGGCGCCAGCACCTTCAACATCTCGACCGCGAGTGCCTTTGTGGTGGCGGCCGCCGGGGGGCAGGTGGCAAAACACGGTAATCGTTCGATCTCCAGTAAATCCGGCAGTGCCGATGTGCTGGAGGCGGCCGGGGTGCGACTCGACCTAACGGCCGAGCAAGTGACTCAGTGCGTTGATGAGGTGGGTGTCGGTTTCATGTTTGCGCCTCAACATCATAGTGCGATGAAACATGCGATCGGCCCGCGCAAAGAGATGGGGGTGCGTACGATATTCAACCTGCTCGGCCCGTTGACCAATCCGGCCGGTGCGCCGCATCAGGTGATCGGTGTCTTCAGCCCGCAGTGGGTAGCACCGCTGGCAGAGGTGCTTGGCAAGCTTGGTAGTCAACATGTGATGATCGTTCACGCCGATGACGGCATGGATGAGATCAGCATCGGTTCGGCTACGCAGGTGGCAGAACTAAAGGATGGCAAGGTGAGCAGCTATCAAGTTTCCCCGGAAGACTTTGGCATGACTACAGCGGACTGTGCAGCGCTTGCGGTGAATGATGCCAATGAGAGCCTGCAGGTGATCCGTTCAGTGCTAAATGGGGATAAAGGGGCGGCGCACGATATCGTGGCACTCAATGCCGGTGCGGCGATCTATGTTGCAGGGCTCGCCGACTCGCTTGCGGCGGGGATTAAAAAGGCGCAGGCGGTGATGGATGATGGCAGTGCCAATGCGAAGCTTGATCAGCTCATCAGTTTTACTCAGTCGTTATAGAAACAAGGCGTTACCAAAGATGTCACAGGCCGATATTCTGAAAAAAATCCTGGCGCGCAAGCGCGAGGAGATCTCCGAGCGTAGTGCGAAGGTTTCAGTCGAGGCACTTAAACAACAGATAGAAACGGCTTCGCCACTACGTGATTTTGTCGGCGCGATGCGGGCAAAACTCGCGGTCGGGAAATCGGCCGTGATCGCCGAGATCAAAAAGGCATCACCAAGCAAAGGTGTGTTGCGCGAGGATTTTCGACCCGCCGAGATCGCAGCCTCGTATGAAAAGGGCGGTGCGACCTGTTTATCGGTATTGACCGATCGTGATTTTTTTCAGGGCAGTGAGGAGTACCTGCAGCAGGCGCGCGCGGCGTGCAGCCTGCCGGTGATCCGTAAAGATTTTATTATCGATCCTTATCAGGTCTATGAGGCGCGTGCGATTGGCGCCGACTGTATCCTGTTGATCGTCGCGGCGCTTGATGACGCGCAGCTGGTCGAGCTGGCCAACCTGGCCGAGCAACTTGGCATGGCGGTACTGGTCGAAGTGCATGATGTCGAAGAGTTAGCGCGTGCCAAGGTTTTGAAGACACCGCTGTTTGGTGTCAACAACCGCAACCTCAAGACCTTCGAGGTCTCGCTGAAAAACACGCTTGACCTGTTGGCAGCGATGCCTGACGGGTGTATCGTGATTACAGAGAGCGGCATCCATGCGCGACAGGATGTCGAATTGATGCGGGATAATCACGTCAATAGCTTTCTGGTGGGTGAAGCGTTTATGCGCTGTGAAGATCCGGGAGGGCGTCTGGCCGAACTTTTTGTGTAGATGTTTTTTTGTCATTAAAGCTGATGAATATCCCGTCGATAAGTGAAAGATATATAAGGTAACAGGGAGTTAAGTCTTTTTATATTGGGATAGCTGCTCTGTTTTTCTTTGGCTAATAAAAAAGGAAGGCGTGATGTCCAGGAAAATCCTACAGGCCACGGTATGTGGCATCTTGTTTACCGCAGTGGGTTCAGTCGCTGCAGCCCCTTTTAGCTCTTTTGATCCTCGTTCGTTTGGTATGGGCGGTACCGGGGTTGCCTCCGGCACCAGTGCTAATGCCGGTTTTTTCAATCCTTCGCTGCTGGCGACTGCCCACGAAGAGGAAGACTTCAGTCTTGAATTCCCGATTTTTGGCGTACGTGTCGCTGACCCGGATGAATTCATTGATGTGGTTGATGAGTTTGATAGTAATAACTATATTGGCGCGATGGACTCCGCTTTGGCTGATTTGAATAATGCCACCACCGCTGGCGAATTCAATCTAGCAAAAAGTGCGTACATTTCAGCGGCTGATAACCTGGTGGCAGGGCTAAATAAGCTCAATAATAAGGGGCTTATTGCCGAGCTTGAGGCGGGTTTGATGATCGCTATTCCAAGCAAAAAATATGGTGCATCAGTGTATCTGAGAGGGTGGGTAGTGGGTGGTACTCAGACGGATGTGTCTCAGGGAGATATAACGCTTATTAATGATATTTCTAACAGATTGGCGAATAATACGCTCACGTTAGCCAGCCCAGATGAAGCAAACCCAGTTTTGCTTTCTGCTATCGATGCTCGTTTTGCTGGTATTAGCGAGGTGGGGATTTCTTTGGCGCGCGAATTTAATATCGGTGGCAGTAACGTCGCGGTCGGCATCACGCCAAAATACGTTAAGGCTGAGACCTATGATTTCCGGTTTGGTGACGAGACTGATCCGACAACGACCAGCCTTGATGACGCAGATATCGACCTGGATAATGGCAAGCTCGATGATTCTGGTTTTGATCTCGATATCGGTGTTGCCAAGGATTATGGTAATGGCTGGAAAACCGGGATTGTGATCAAAAACCTGATTGGGCAGGAGTTTAAGACAGTTCGTGGCAATCTATTTGAGATCAAGCCACAGATCAGGGCGGGTGTCTCGCATCAAAAGGAGTGGTATACGGTTGCGTTTGATCTTGACCTGGTCGAGAACGATCCGATCATTAAGGATGCAATCACCGGTAAAGGGTTTGATAAAGAGACGCAGTATGCTGGACTCGGTGTTGAGTTTGATGCATGGGATATGATTCAGGTACGCGCTGGCTACCGCCTTAATATGAGTGATAGCGATACCAGTATTGTGACCGCTGGGCTTGGGTTGTCACCATTCGGCGTACATGTTGATGTGGCTTTGGCTGGGAATGCCGATGAGGTGGGAGTGGCATTTCAGACAGGATTTCGTTTCTAGCGTTTATTGCTGATTCCGAAAACAGAAACGGCGGGATGATCAATCCCGCCGTTTTTTTGTATCTGATGGTTAGGGAGCCTCTGAGCTACCGTTCATGAATAAATTCGAGGTTCCTTAGGTTTAGCGCGTGCCGAAGACGACGATGGTCTTGCCCTGCGCGGTGATCAGGTTCTGCTCTTCCATAGTTTTCAGTACTCTCCCGGCCATTTCGCGGGAGCAGCCGACGATGCGCCCCAGCTCCTGGCGAGTGATCTTGATCTGCATACCGTCGGGGTGGGTAATCGCATCTGGTTCCTTGCAGAGGTCGAGCAGGGTGCCTGCGATACGCCCGGCGACATCCATGAAGGCGAGTCGTCCTACCATGCCGCTGGTGCGGCGCAGGCGCAATGCCATCTGTGATGACAGCGCAAACAGGATGTCCGGATATTCGGCGGCGAGGGTGCGGAATTTGCTGTAGTTGATCTCGGCCAGTTCGCATTGAGATTTCGCGCGAACCCATGCGCTGCGTTTTTTCTGTCCGTCGAAGAGGCCCATTTCACCGAAAAAATCACCTGCGTTGAGGTAGGCGAGTACGATCTCGTTGCCGTCGTCCTCATCTTCGATCAGCACCGTCACAGAACCCTCAACAATGTAATAGAGCGAGTCCGGTGCGTCGCCCGCGTAGATAATAACGCTCTTGGCGGGATAGCGCCGGCGGTGGCAGTGTTGCAAAAAACGCTCAATGGTTGTTGAGAGCTTGTCAGATTTTTCTTCGATTATAGCCATACTCTTGCTTCACCTTTGCTTCAGGTCGGGATTCGGTGAGGTACACCGAATTATTATAACGCACCAATATTTTGGCTCCCAAGGTGTATCATACATACTTATCGGTAGATTGAGTTATTTGAAGAGGGTTGTCGATGAAGGTTCGTGTGAAATGGGTGCAGGATGTGATGTTTGTGGGGGAGTCTGGCAGTGGCCATGCGGTGGTGATGGATGGGCCGCCGGAGGGGGGTGGCCGTAACCTGGGCATTCGCCCGATGGAGATGCTGCTGCTGGGTACCGGCGGTTGTACTTCCTATGATGTGGTGAGCATCTTGAAAAAATCGCGTCAGCCGGTCACCGATTGTGTGGCTGAGGTGACGGCGGAGCGTGCTGAGACGGAGCCGAAAGTCTTTACCAGTATTCACATCCACTTTGTCATCAGCGGCAAAGGACTCTCAGAAAAGAGCGTCGCGCGTGCAGTGTCACTGACGGCCGAGAAATATTGCTCTGCATCGATCATGCTTGCGCAGGTTGCTGATGTCACACATGATTTTGAGATCGTGGAAGTCGAATAAATATGATCACTCACAGTCTATCGGGGGATATTTGAATGGAAAAGCCAGCCGCGTTAGGTGGCATGCGCCATGTGGCGCTCTATGTGCGAGATCTTGAGGCGTGCGAGCGTTTTTATACCCAGATTATTGGCATGGCGGTCGAGTGGCGTCCCGATAGCGATAATCTCTTCCTCTGTTCGGGCGCTGACAATCTTGCGCTGCACCGTGCGCCAGCTGATTTTAATCCGCCTGAAGGCCAGCAACGGCTTGATCATATTGGGTTTATCATAAGAACGCCGGAGGATGTCGATCACTGGTTCGAGTATATGAATGGCTTTGATGTGGTGATGATGGCGCCGCCGCGTACTCATCGTGACGGCGCGCGTAGTTTTTATTGCCATGATCCAGATGGCAATACGGTGCAGATGATCTATCATCCGCCTATTTCGGATAAATGCTGACAAGTTAGACGCACTTGTCTCTTATTGCTGATCTCGGTATCTTTAGCGCCATGTCTAATAGAAATTACACCCCCTTTGATCATCTGTTGATGAGTCTCGATCACGGCGTGCGCACAGTATTTGGCAAGCCAGCACTTACTGAGCGCCCTAATCCCGCTGAGGGGGTCGAAGAGGCCGAGCTGACTGAGGCCGAAAAGCAGCTGGCAATACGCCTGATGCGCATCAATCACGCGGGCGAGGTGTCGGCGCAGGCGCTTTATCAGGGGCAGGCGCTGACCGCTAAATTACCGCAAGTGCGCGACAAGATGGAGCGCGCGGCGCTGGAAGAGAACGATCATCTTGAGTGGTG
>CALZMY010000084.1 GCA_945788675.1 uncultured Gammaproteobacteria bacterium
CGGGTGGCCACACTATGCTGATTACGGTTGAAGGCGTGGGGCGCTACAAGATCATCGGTGAATCACTCGATGATGCCGTGGGTGAGGCCTTCGATAAGACCGCTAAATTGCTCGATCTTGGTTATCCTGGCGGGCCTGCGCTGGAACAGATCGCCAAAAAAGGAGATACCGACAGGTTTCAGGGGCGATTTAGATTCCCACGTCCGATGACGGACCGCCCCGGTCTCGATTTTAGTTTCAGCGGCCTGAAGACCTTTGCGATGAATACGCTGCATGCCAATGAAATGAATGAGCGGACCCGCGCCGACATCGCGCTTGCCTTTCAGACCGCAGCGGTCGAGACACTGGCGATTAAATGCCAGCGTGCGATACGCGAGACCGGCATCCAACAGCTGGTGGTGGCCGGTGGTGTCAGTGCCAACAGCGCACTGCGTGAACGGTTGAACATACTGGCGCTGAAGGAATCGGCACAGGTCGCCTATCCACGCCTGAAATTCTGTACTGATAATGGCGCGATGATCGCTTATGCCGGTTGTTTGAGATTGCAGGCGGGGCAGATGGAGTCCGCCATGTTTGAGGTGCGGGCGCGTTGGCCAATTAATACGCTGGCAGCGCTATAGTTGCCAGTTTACGTGTGGGTTAAGCATCTTCTGATTTAGTTACGTTTGAGTCAGCGATCTTCTTTGTTCCGATTCTGGATTCGGTGCCTTGCAGCAAATTTCTGATATTGGATCGATGACGCCAGATCAACAGTCCGCTGATGCCAATCATCATCACCAATATCTCGCTATCTGGACGAAAGAGCCAGCAGATCAGCGGTGCGCTAGCAGATGCGCAGAGTGCGGCAAGTGATGAATAACGTAGTGTGAAGGCGACCAGTAGCCATACTGCAAGCACCGTCAGCCCTGCCAGCCATGAGATCGCGAGGATGATGCCAAGCGCAGTCGCCACCCCCTTACCCCCCTTGAAGCCGAAGAAAACAGGGTAGAGGTGGCCAAGAAAGGCGGCGCCGCCGGTGAGTGCGATGACCAGTGGTGAAGCACCTATCAGGGTGACAGCGAGTACTGGTAGCAGGCCTTTGATCATGTCACCGAGGAGTACAATGATGGCGATCTTTTTGCCGCCAAAACGCAGTACGTTGGTCGCCCCCGGATTGCCAGAGCCCTGGCCGCGTGGATCCGGCAGGCCGGTGATTTTACAGGCGATGATCGCGGTGGAGAGTGAACCGATCAGATAGGCAAGGACGATGGCGATTGTGGCAATGATCATTGTGACGCTGGTTTATATGCTGCTAAACTGAATATATGGCTGATAGAGCCTGCTATGATAGCATCTCGGATTCATTAAATTACACATATAATTACCTGCCCTTCGATATGGACATAATCTACCTGCGTGACCTCAAAATCGAGACCATCATCGGCATCTTTGATTGGGAGCGTGAAATCAAACAGACCATCAGTTTCGACCTCGACATGGCGACCGACATCCGCAAGGCGGCGAGCAGCGATGCGATTGAAGATACCCTCGATTACAAGGGCGTCTCCAAACGGATCATCGGCTTTGTCGAGGAAAGCAGTTTCCAGCTGGTCGAGACATTAGCGGAAAGCGTCGCTGCGATCATCCTCGACGAATTCGATGTGCGCTGGGTGCGGGTGCGGCTCGACAAGGTGGGCGCGATCCGTGGTGCCAGCGGCGTGGGAGTGATCATCGAACGCGGAGAAAAGGGCTGATAATGGCGCAGGTTTACGTCGGCGTTGGTAGTAATGTGGAGCGCGAGACCAACATCCGCTCCGGGATAGATGCGCTACGTCAACAGTTTGGTGAGGTTGCCGTTTCAACCGTCTATGAAAGCGCTGCCGTTGGTTTTGATGGTGATCCTTTTTATAATTTAGTGGCCCATTTCGAGACCGACAGCGCTATCGATCTATTGGGTGCAATACTGCGACAGATAGAGGATGCCCATCAGCGTGATCGTAGCCTGCCAAGCTTTGGCCCGCGTACCCTCGATATCGACCTGTTGTTGTTTGATGATGTTGTGCTGCACCAGGGTAAGCTGCAACTGCCGCGTGATGAGATCGAAAAACAGGCTTTTGTGTTAAGGCCGTTAGCGGAACTCTCAGGCGAATTGGTTCATCCAGTGAATGGTGAAACCCTTAGTGTGATGTGGCAGCGCTTCGACCAGTTGTCGCAGCCGCTAACCGCCGTCGAATTTGACTGGTAGCATTTTTGTACGCTGGTTTTATCTGATTGTCATTGCGAGCGGAGCGACGCAATCGCTACACTATCAGTATTATCAAACCAGGGGATTACTTCCCCGCAGGACTTGGACTTCCAGCACCTAAAGGTATTTCCTGTGGTCATCCATCGCGCTCCGCTCGTAATGACATGGTTCAAAGTTAATCAAAGGCTCTGTATGTTATACCTAGTCGCTCAGCGAACGCCCACCATCAACCGCGATGGTCTGGCCACTGATATAGTCTGCATCGCGAATCAGAAATAGCGCTGCACGCGCAATATCTTCAGGACTCCCCTGGCGCTTTAGAGTCGTGCGTGAGAGGATACGCTTCTTGGTGACATCATCAATACCCTTTTCTGGCCACATGATCGCACCGGGTGCGATTGCATTGACGCGTACTTCCGGACCCAGTTCGCGTGCCAGCGCTTTGGATAACATCACCAGCCCCGCCTTCGCCGTGCAGTAGACCGGGTGTTCCTTGAGGGGGCGCTCTCCATGGATGTCGACGATGTTGATGATGCAGCCTTTCTGCTGTTTGAGATGGCGGGCGGCTGCCTGCGACAGAAAAAATGGCGCCTTTAAATTAGTGCCGAGCAGGTTGTCCCACTGTGCCTCGGTGACTGTGCCTATAGGCGTTGGGTAGAAGGTTGAGGCGTTGTTGATCACCACATCGAGTCGCTGCCAGTGCGACGTCGCATCATTCACAACTGAGACGAGTTTGGTTGTCTGTAGCAGATCCGCCTGGATTAACACGACTGACCCTTCGCGCAATTCGTTGAGCTCATTCTGCAGAGCGCGCGCCTCTTTATGGGAGGTGTGGTAGTGCAGTGCGAGATTCATGCCCTCACGGTGCAGCGCGCGCGCGATGGCGGCACCCACACGTCGTGCTGCACCGGTGATCAACGCTACTTTGCCGGAAAGATTATCTCTATTTGCGCCCACTGCATCCCCTGTTGGTAACTCTGTTAAAATGTCGTCGATAATTTAAATTCTTCAGGGCCACCCTGAATCTATTCAGGGTCCTTCAGTACGACGACCATTAAAGAGTATAAAGCAAAGTGAATCGAAACAGGCCACATTCTGAACAAGGGCAATTGCAGTTGGGCGCGCTGGACGAACAGACCCTCATGCACAGTGCACGGCTCGGCCAGCTGATCATCGATGAAATCGAACAGAAAGGCGGTAAGATTCCATTTGTCCGTTTTATGGAGCTGGTCTTGCATGCCCCCGGGTTGGGTTACTACAGTGCCGGGGCACATAAAATTGGTGTCACTGGAGACTTCATCACCGCGCCGGAGATCTCACCGCTATTTTCGCACTGCATCGCACGCCAGTGTCAGCAGGTGATGGCAGGCAATAACGGCATGGATATCCTTGAGGTTGGCGCGGGATCTGGTGCGATGGCGTGCGAAATCTTGCGTGAACTGGAGAGGCTGGCATGCCTGCCTGCACATTATTATATCCTTGATCTTAGCGCTGATCTGCGTGAGCGTCAGCACGAGCGATTACAGAATGAAGTGCCTCACTTGCTGGCGCGTGTGGAGTGGCTCGACGCCCTGCCCGAGAGCGGCTTTAGCGGTGTCGTGCTGGCGAACGAACTCCTCGATGCGATGCCGGTGCACCTCGTCCGCTTCGATGCCGAGCATCCAGTGGAGCGATATGTCGCATGGGATGGAGAACGCTTTGCATGGTGTGATGGAGCGCTGAGTGATGAGCGCCTTGCGGGTGCTATCTCTCACATCATTGATGAGTGTGGCGCTGAAGAGTTTGATAGTGACTATATTTCAGAGGTCAACCTCGCTGCGGCTGACTGGGTGCGCACCGTCGCTGCAATACTCGATCAGGGGCTGGTGCTGTTGATCGATTACGGTTTCCCGCGGCGCGAGTATTACATCCCGGAACGTAACCAGGGCACTGTAATGTGTCACTACCGTCATCAGGCGCATAGCGATCCACTGATCCTGCCGGGGCTGCAGGATGTCACCGCGCATGTCGATTTCACCGCGATTGCCGAGAACGCCGTCGATGCCGGGCTTGATGTCGCCGGTTACACCACCCAGGCGCATTTTCTACTGGGTGCGGGTCTGATGGAAGTGTTGGCAGAGGCTGCCGAGAAAAGCACCCATGAACAGCAGGTGATGCAGGCGCAGGCGGTGAAGACACTGACCATGCCGCAGGAGATGGGCGAGTTGTTTAAGGTGATTGCGTTGACTAGAGGTCTGGAACCGGGATTGATTGGTTTTTCGATGCTGGATGCGCGTGGGAGGTTGTAAGCTAAACCGGATTAAAAGAGGACCAGTCTTAATGGTTCAGTTTCAGGTGTTGTGTATAAAGCTGGCAGGTCGCGTTAAACGCTTGCTAGTTGGGTAAAGTTGATTCTCTGTTTTTGGATGAGTGTCCGCCTTTACGGCACGACGGAAAGGGTGAGTTCAGATTCAGCGATAGAGTCAGGAGATTTTTTCCTGTCTTAATGTCAATCATGCGTCTGGCTATGTGGAATGTAGCCAGACGTATCGAATGGCATTCAAAGTGTTTAGCAAGTAGCCCGAGTTTCGCTAAAAGCTAAAAGCTAAAAGCTAAATCCGGGCTACATTTAGCGATTTTTACATTTTGTTTTATGTCTGGCTTATACTCTACGTGAGTTTGTTTGATGGTGGCGGCTTTAAGAAAGCGTCCTGCAGGCCGATTATATAGTGTGAGCTATTATTAGGGTAAGGAGAGTTTCTTGTGAAGCATCTGATAACACCAGTGAGTATTGTTTTTCTTCTGTTGAGCCATATTGGTAATGCTGCGCAAGCAGATGCGACTGCCATCATGGAAAAAGTTTATAAGGCTCCCCGCGTTTCTGATCAGGTTGCAACGTTGAATTTTAATTTTATTACTCCCGGTGAGCAGGAGCGACGCGCTGTCTACACTATGGTGTGGAAAGATATGAAGGGAAAAGGTGATTATGACAACAAGGCGATCTTTTATACCGAGTTTCCACTGGCAAGAAAAGG
Source organism: uncultured Gammaproteobacteria bacterium (assembly GCA_945788675.1). Classification (GTDB taxonomy): domain Bacteria; phylum Pseudomonadota; class Gammaproteobacteria; order SZUA-140; family SZUA-140; genus SZUA-76. Next base: position 5,239 of record CALZMY010000084.1, read on the forward strand.
GATCGCTTATCTTGGCTGGTTGCACCCAATCGGTAGTGACAAAAATAATGATGAGTGGCTCTATCTACCAGAACTGGGAATGACCCGCCGCATCGTCCCGCGTGATAATGAAACTGTCAATGATGAAGATGAGTTCGCAGGTTCGTTGCTGACTCATGAACATCTTGAGCCGCGGCCTCCGCATCTTGATCATCACCGCCTGCTCGAAGAGAAAGCCTTTAACGGCAGTCCTCATTATTTGATCGACAGTAGTCCCGCTCATCACGGTCACGGTGGACATCATGCACATGGTGGTGGTGAGTCTCCTGCGAAAAGGGTCAGTTGGGTGGATAAAGAGCATATGCGCATCAATCGCATCCAGTTCTTTAATGCCCATGACAAGCTACAGCTCGATATGCAGATTGAATGGACACAGCAAGAAGATTACTGGATCTGGAAGCGGGTTGAAGCAGTTGCCTCTGCAACGCGGGCGAAGACAGTGCTCGAGATTAGTGATATAAAAATTAACGCTGGATTAAATGAGCGCGTGTTCCATAAAAGAAACCTGGATAAAGGATCAGCTCGATTTAGATAGTGTGTGGAGTGATGATAGAGAAAATAGATAAAGCATCAAGGCTCAGGTCTTTATTAGAACCAGGCCTCAAGTGGCGCGAAGAACTTCAATATCCCGAAAATGCTGATGACAGCCAGCAAGCAGAGCTTAAACGAAAGGTGCTCTCGTTAGGCAGGAATATTCTGAGAATCGTCGATAGCGGGAACAGCATAAATAAAGTGGCAATATCAAATAAGATCGGCGCCTATCTTGATCTGGTTGATTCAGAGTTGAGAGAAGATCCTGCCCAGCAATACTACGTTAATCTGCTTCATGAAATAAAGGGCCTGCTTTTGAGTGGTGGGTTGGAGTGTTCATTGTGTACGTCTTGATTGGGGTTGAGCAGTTTAAGTAGGGTGGGCACATGTGCCCACCAGAGCGTTTTGATACAGTACGTATTTTATTCGGTGCGTGTTTTGAGGCATGCGTTGAGCGCTGTTTTTACGCTGCAGAGATCAATGCCAGTTCAAGTTCCTGAAAGGTGCGTGCACGATTAGAAGGCTCTACATTGATGCCGAGTTGCTGACCGATACGGGTAGTCGACAGCAGTCCACGAACGGCGAAGTTATCGATCTCTTTTTCTACCACCAGGGCGTGTTGGCGATTGAATGTCCGCATGGTTTCAACGATCTCTCCAACTGATGCACGATTGAGGTCACTGAAGTCGATGACCTCAAGTTGAGACTGCCTGGTCATGATGTCGCTTACTGTAATCTCATTGAAGTTACCACCATGTTGCTGGATATGCTTGATCGGTCGTTCACCGAGAATGTCATCGGCAGTAATGAGCCCCAGAATGGTGTGGTCATCATCGGTGACAAACAGCAGGCGTACACCATAATCGACCATTCTGTCGTTGGCAGTTTGAATGGGCAGCATCGATGATATGGTAATGGGCATGACACGTTCGAAGTCTGTCATGAGCAGTATAGCGGGGTCGTCGAGTGAAACCTGAATCTGTTTTGCCTGTGTCGGGCGACGCAACACGGTGCCAGGTGTAATAGTGGAATAGGGGAGTGTCGGAAAGGAATTGTTCATAGCCTGATCCTCCATAAAAAATCAACTCAGAGCCGGAATGGCATCCGCTAATAATGCCTCAGAAGAGAGAAGTAAAAAACCACTCTATTGATATGGGATTATACTGGCTGAGCAAAAGTTGGGCCAGTTGAGAGGCGGGATGACGCGACTAGCTGACCGATTTCCCAGCTGCTTGCAGGTCGGCGTGATAGGAAGAGCGCACCATCGGGCCACTCGCAACATTGGTAAATCCCATTCCGTCCGCTTCGACGGCGAGTTCATCAAATTCATCGGGTTCAACATAACGTGCGACTGGCAGATGAAACTTGCTGGGTTGGAGATACTGACCGAGGGTAAGCATGTTGCAGTCATGAGCGCGCAGGTCATACATCACTTGATGGATCTCATCGATCGTTTCGCCGAGGCCGAGCATCAAACCCGATTTTGTTGGGATATCAGGGTGCTGTTCCTTGAACTTCTGCAGCAGGTCTAGCGACCAGAGGTAGTCGGCGCCGGGGCGTGCCTGTTTGTAGAGTCGTGGCACCGTTTCCAGGTTGTGATTGAAGACATCGGGTGGCGCCTGCGCCATGATCTCCAGTGCACGATCCATGCGGCCGCGGAAGTCGGGTACCAGTATTTCGATACGGGTGTTGGGTGAGTGTTCTCGCACCGCTTTAATACAGGCGACAAAATGGGCTGCGCCACCATCGCGCAGATCATCGCGATCGACCGAGGTGATGACGACATAAGCGAGATCCATCGCCTTGATTGTCTTCGCCAGGTTGAGCGGCTCATCTTCATCCAGTGGTTTTGGTTTGCCATGGGCGACATCGCAAAAAGGGCAGCGTCGTGTGCAGATATCGCCCATGATCATGAAGGTCGCGGTGCCGTGGCTAAAACACTCACCAAGATTGGGGCAGGCTGCCTCTTCACAGACAGTGTGAAGCTTGTTCTCCTTGAGGATCGCCTTCAGCTCCGACACCCGTGGTGTGCTACCGGCCGTCGCACGAATCCATTTTGGCTTGCGCAATGGGGTGATGGTCGGCTCGATCTTGATTGGGATGCGCGAGACCTTTGACTCCCCTTTCAGCGGATTGCGTTTTGACGGAGGTGTGTTTTGATCGCTCATAGGGTGGATGTGTCTCTGGAGTGCGGGTGAAGTCAGTATAAATTACGGCAGCGTCTGAAAGGTCTCGATTGTATCGTATTCAAGCAAGTGTGTCAGATGGGTGAGTAGATCCCTTTCTGCCTGTGCGGGATCATTCAGATGGCTTAATGCCGATGTTTGCGTCACGTTCAATCCCGGATAGCCACAGGGGTCGATGTGTGTAAAGGGTGCCAGGTCCATCGCGACGTTGAGGCTGAGGCCGTGAAAGGTGCAGCCTTTACGGACGCGCATGCCAAGCGCGGCAATCTTGTCGCCATTCACATAGACACCGGGTGCTCCTGCCTTTGTCGTCGCTTCGATCTGATGGCTGGCGAGCATGTCGATGATGGCCGTTTCGATCAGTGACACAAGATGGCGAATACCCCAGTTGCGGCGACGCAGATCGATCAGCAGATAGATAACCACCTGTCCCGGACCGTGATAGGTAATCTGCCCACCGCGATCAACGTGGATAACCGGGGTGTTGCCAACATGGTGGATATGCTCGCGTCTGCCCGCGCGCCCTAGCGTGAATATCGGTGGGTGTTCGATACACCAGATCTCGTCCGGGGTCACTTCGTCACGCTTTTCGGTGAAGGTCTGCATTGCATGCCAGGTGGTTTCATAGGCTTGATGACCGAGCAGGCGTAGTGTTAACGGCACCATAAAGCGATGTTACAGCACCATTGTGATATGTTCGCAGCTGCTGAGATCACAGTAGATGGCGTCCAGTTGCGTCTGACTGGTGGCGGTAAATGTAACCGTGATTGAACAGTAATTGCCTTTACTACTGGGGCGAGAACGGACGGCTCCTTCGCTGAGATCGGGTACATGTTTACACACGAGAGCGAAGACAAGTGCGTCAAGGTCATCACGTTGTTTGCCAATCGCCTTGACCGGGAACTCGCATGGGAACTCCAGCAGTGTCTCTTTTATATCATCACTCATAATGGCTGTTACGTGTTACGTAGCTGTTGTTTATATTGTTGATAATGCTGGCTCATCTCTCTCCAGCGCTTACCGGGTTTGCCGTCGCCGACCGCGATGCCATCAAGGGTGGTGACTGGCAGGATCTCTTTGGTTGAACTCGTGAGCCAGATCTCTTCGGCACTCTTTAATTGTGCGGGTGTAATGAACGCTTCGCATGATGCGATATTGTGTTGCTGCGCCAGTTCGAGTATCAGATCGCGGGTGATACCGGGTAGTAATAGAGGGCCTTTAGGAGGGGTGATGAGAATGCCGTCGATGAGCGCAAAGAGATTGCTCGCCGCCCCTTCGGTCACCTCACCATCACGAATCAGGATCGTCTCGACTGCATTGTCATCGTAGGCTTGCTGGCGCAGCAGAATATTTCCCAGTAAGGAGGTGCTTTTGATGTGGCAATTTTTCCAGCGAATATCTTCATGTGTAATCGCCGCAACCCCCTCTCTTGCGATCGATTCAGGCAGCGGTTTTAACGGCGCGCTCATGATAAACAGCGTTGGTTCAACGCTGTTATCTGGAAAACCGTGGTCGCGTTCAGCGACGCCGCGTGTCACTTGCAGGTAGATCGATTGCTCGTCGCCATGGGTGGCACGGTTGCGCGAGATCATTTCGTAGAGCACCTTCTTCCACTCATCGGTAGTGAGCGGTTGCTTGATTCTAACGGCCGCAAGGTTGTCTGCGAGTCGCCGCAGGTGTTCATCGAGGCGCAGTAATTTGCCGCCATAGGCCGGGATTACTTCATAGATGCCATCACCAAAGATGAAGCCGCGATCGAGTGGCGAGATGCGTGCCTCACTCGCAGGCATATAGGTGCCGTTTAAATAGCTAATGGATGACATGGACAGCTATTCGAACAGGAGTGAAAACTCATCGGATAGTCGCTGAAACATGCTGCCTTCTTCAATATCCTGCAGCGCGACCAGGGGGCGCTCAACCACCGTCTTTCCTTCCAGTGAGATATCAACAGTGCCGTGCTGGCTTCCTCGTGATGTCGGGGCAGTGATGTGTGAGTCGATCTTCATTGAAGCGTCGAGATTGTCGTAACGCCCACGCGGGATCGTGATGTAGAGGTCTTCGGCAATGCCGAGTGGTAGCTGTTCATTGGCCCCTTTCCAGATGCGAGAGGTGGTTAACTGTGCGTTGGCGCTATAGAGTTTACGTGTCTCGAAAAAACGGAAGCCGTAATTGAGCAGTTTCTGGCTCTCTTTGGCGCGCGCTTCTTTGCTTTTGGTGCCGAGCACGATCGAGATCAGGCGCATGTCATCACGTAATGCTGATGAAATGAGACAGAAGCCGGCCGAGTCGGTGTGACCGGTCTTAACGCCATCGACATATTTATCACGCCACAGTAAGGTGTTGCGGTTATGTTGTCGGATGTCGTTATAGGTAAACTCTTTGATCGAGTACCACTTGTAGTACTCAGGAAATTCAGAGATCAATGCTCTGGTCAGCAGCGCAAGATCATGGACGGTGGTGTAGTGATCAGGGTCCGGCATGCCGGTGCTGTTGACGAAATGGGTACGGTTCATACCGAGTTTCTTTGCATGGTGGTTCATCAATGAGGCAAATGCATCTTCGCTACCGGCAACATGCTCGGCGAGAGCGACGCTGGCGTCGTTACCCGACTGAATGATCATCCCCTTCAACAGATCTTCGACTGAAACCCGTTTGTTGACCTCAATGAACATACGCGAACCTGCCATGCGCCACGCCTTTTCGCTGACGAGCACGTCGCTTGTCAGCTGCAGGTTACCGGCGCGCAGTTCGCTGAAGACGATGTGAGCGGTCATCAGTTTGGTGAGGCTGGCGGGTTCCATCTGTTCATGGGTGTTTTTCTCGGCGATGATCTGTCCGCTGTTGAAATCCTGCAGCAGGTAGCCGCGAGCGGCGATCTCAGGGGCATTTGGCGTTGGCATAGCCGCTGCGCTGGCAACACTGAGAGGAAGCAACGTGGCTGGAAGCAGGATGGCCAGTACGCCCAGTACGACTCCCAGCAGGTGGCGGGGGGTCGAAAAAAAGACGCGATGTCTGCCAGACAATGACATAGCGTTTCTGGTGGTTGGCTCGGTAGTGTGACTCACGAAACAGGCTCTCCTCAGTATGACTCTAAAATGGCAGCCCATAGTCTAACAAATTCTAGCGGTTCTTCGAGATTACCTGAGATGATGGTTAATCAGGACGATTTCAAGCGCTTCTTTAGTCAATGATGACGTGCGGATTCTCAATGCCGAGCCTGGCCAGGCGCTTGATCACCTGGTCGGCCTCAGGGACGTTATCGATGGGGCCGATGCGTACACGAAAGATCGACGTGTCCGCCTTAACACCCTGCATGACATTGACTTTAGCGGCCGGCAGGGTCTCGATATCGCGAATGCGGGTGCGTAGATTCTCGGCGTTAAAACGATTGCCAAAAGCACCCA
>CALZMY010000085.1 GCA_945788675.1 uncultured Gammaproteobacteria bacterium
ACTCAGAGATAATAATTCGCTGCCAGAGAGATGCAGCCCATCGGCACCGACCTCGACCACCCTGTCTGCGCTACCATTGAGCAACAGCGTCGCCCCGAAACGGTGACACAGCGCCTTCACCTCAGAAGCAAGCACGCAATAGTCATCCAGCGGCAACGATTTGGCCCGCAACTGCACTAAGCGCACACCGGCCTGTAGGGATGCCGCCAGTCTCTCCAAAAACTGTCCACCCTCCTTCGCAGGGTCTGGCGTAATCAAATAATAAGGGGGTAACTGCATCGCCGTGATCACCGGCAAATTCGCCCGCGGAAACTCACGCTGCTGCAATGCATCGATTGCCACCCACTCCAGCGGCTGCCCCTCGCGGCCATGCGGTTCGCCTGAGAAACAATCGACTCGCCACACATCCAGCATGATCGATTTATCTGGATAATCATGCGGAATCGAGATTAAAGGCATTGATGATTCAGGGGAAATATCGAGCTCTTCATCAAGCTCACGCGCAAGTGCCGAGACGGCATCTTCCCCCGGCTCAACCTTGCCGCCGGGAAACTCCCACAGCCCGCCCTGATGGGCATCGGCATGACGACGCGTAAGTAACACTTTCCCGTCACGCACCACCGCAGCGGCGACAATATGCTGTCGCAAAGAACGCGACACTAAAACATAAAACGGAGACCAAGGTGACCGCCATCGTCGATGTCGATACTGCCTCCGTTATCGAGATCCGCATCAATATTGCGATAACCCACGTAGACCACCGCTTGTGTCAGCACCTTGTATTCAACCCGAAATTCGACCGACTGTAAGTGCTCACCATCCATAAACGTCAGGATTTCAGGTGAATAATAGACTTGCCCAACAATACCCAGGCGACTCAGCGACGGCGGTGAATATTGCAACAACCCACCAATGGCCAGCGCACCGATATCGGCTCGATTAGTACCTACCCCGTAGCCCCGCACACCCACACCTGCGATCAACCCCGGTGAGCCACTACCTGCCTCACCCTTGATATCAAGACCGATGATACCAAGATAGTCATCCGTTTCGGTATAGACCATCCCCACTTCCAGATTGGCGCCACCAAGGCCCGCATCACTGGTGAAAGGCGAAATATAGAGAAACTGGACACTATCATTGTTCAGATTGAGGTCCAATGTATCGGCCTTAACAGCAGCAGCCGTCAATAACAACATCGAACCTATGAGCAGGGTATACCGCTTAAACATGTATTTACTCCTTAACCTTCGACCCACTGGGATCTGAATAATAATCAATTCGCGCCAATCTACCACAGCATACAATTCAACCCAACCATATCTACGGAACACGCGCACAAATCCACACATCGACGACCTTAACACCGCGATCTCGCATCACACGTGCCAGTTCAGTCACTGTATTGCCGGTCGTCATCACATCATCAACAATCGCCACATGCGCCCCACGCAGTGAGCCATCGACATCAAAGGCCCCTTTAATATTGGCGCGACGCTGTATTGCAGGGAGATCAGACTGCACCGCCGTTTCACGCACCCGCCGACAGCTGCGCAGCGCCATCGGCACACCCAGCTGCCTGCTCACAGGTCGCGCCAATTCAACCGCCTGATTGTAACCGCGCGTCTGCTGTCGCCGCTTATATAAAGGCACTGGCACGATCAAATCTGGCAGACGCTGTTGCTGCTGCTGAAGTGCCTCCCCCATCAGCGCCGCCAACAAGCGAGCATTGACCAGTCGACGATTAAATTTAAGCCGTTGAATCAGATGATCTACCGGGTGAGCATAACGAAATAGACTAAAGGCCTGCTCAAATGGCGGCGGCGTTCGCAGACAATACCCACAAACACCCGACTGTGCCAACGGCAAAGCACACTGGCGACAGGCCACGCCCAGATAGGGCATGTCTGCCTGGCAGGCGCGGCAGAGATCCAGCGCATCCTCTGCCACCTGACCGCAGGTCACACAAATAGACGGCAACAGATAGCGCTGTATGGAATTTAGACACTTGTTCACATCTCCCACTCCCTGGAAGTTGACGGTTGACAGCCACCCCAACACCCCTCAATATTTGCATCCTTTGCAACACAGAACAACTACAACCCCTGACGGAGCCACCATGAGCGACAATTACAGCCGTATCGACGAAATCACCCAGCGCATCCTCAACGGTGGCGAAATGACCAGTGAAGAAGGCCGCTGGATGATTAACCTCGATGATGACTACCTCACCTGGCTGATGGCCGGTGCCGATCGTATTCGTCGCCACTACCGTGGCAACAAGGTCGAAGTCTGCGCCATCTCCAACGTACGCTCTGGCAACTGCTCCGAAAATTGCTCGTTCTGCTCACAAAGTGGCCACCACAAAAAGACCACCTCACCGGTCTATGACTACATCCCGTCTGAGCAACTGGTAGCACAGGCGAAACAGGCCCGCGAGTGGGGTGCCAGCGACTTTGGCGTGGTCTCCAAGGGATGGGGGGTACGCTCGGAAAAAGAACGCAGCCAATTAAAGGAATATTTTAGCGAGCTGAAAGAACACAGCGAGATCGGTCGCTGTGCCAGCCTCGGCGCACTGGATCGCGATACCGCCGACATGCTGAAAGAGATGGGGATGGAGAACTACCACCACAATCTGGAATCCGCCGAGAGCTTCTTCGATAACGTCTGCACTACCCACACCTATCAGGAAAACATCGATACCATCCGTCATGCGGCAGAGGCCGGTCTGCGCGTCTGCGCGGGAGGCATCCTCGGCATGGGCGAGTCACTGGAACAGCGCATTGAACTGGCCGATACCCTGCGCAATCTCGATGTCGAATCCGTACCACTGAATTTTCTCAACCCACAGGATGGCACGCCATTTGATCAGCAGACTCCGATGGTGCCACAGGAGATCCTCAAGAGCATCGCGGTCTTTCGCTACATGCTGCCACAAGCCGAAATCCGTATCGCGGGTGGGCGCCAGTTCCTCGGCGACCTGCAATCGATGATCTTCATGGCAGGCGCCTCCGGCGTAATGATCGGTGACTACCTCACCACCGCCGGGCGCAAAGTCGAGCAGGACATCAAAATGATTCAGGATCTACACCTGACCACCCGCGAGGATACCCAACATCGCCGCAGCGCCATCGCCTACTGAAGCGATATCCCCTATAGATGACTATCGATCTTGCTTCAATGCTGGCGCCTGGACTGGCAGAGCGACGCCAACAACAGCTCTATCGTTCGCGCAGGCTGATCGACGGCGCGCAGGATGTTGAACTGCAATGCGACGGCAAACCACTGCTGTCGTTTTGCAGTAACGACTACCTCGGCCTCGCCAACCACCCTGCATTGATCGAGGCGATGCAACAAGGGGCGGCGCGTTATGGCGTCGGCAGCGGTTCGTCGCATCTCGTCAGCGGCCACAGCCAGCCACACCACGCACTCGAAGAGGCTCTTGCCGAATTCACGCAACGGCCACGCGCACTGCTCTTCTCCAGTGGTTACATGGCTAACCTTGGCGTGATCAGCGCGCTGGCGCGTAAACAGGATATCCTGCACGAAGACCGCCTCAACCACGCATCACTAATTGATGCCGCACGCCTCAGTGAGGCTACACTGCGTCGCTATCCACATAACGATGTCGATGCACTCGCAGGACGCCTCGACAAACAGAGCGATGGCCATCCCTTCATTATTACTGACGGCGTCTTCAGCATGGAGGGTGACATCGCGCCACTACAACAAATCGCGGCCGTCGCGACACAACACGCCGCGACATTGATGGTCGACGATGCACACGGTATCGGTGTCATCGGTAAAGAAGGACGAGGCTCCATTGAGCAGTGCAATCTTTCAATGCACAACGTACCGATACTGGTCGGCACGCTGGGCAAGGCGCTTGGTACCTTCGGTGCATTTGTCGCAGGCAGTAACGAACTCATCGAAACACTGATCCAGCATGCACGCACCTATATCTATACCACGGCACTGCCACCCGCCGTGGCATATGCAACACTGACCAGTCTTAAATTAATAGAGACTGAACACTGGCGTAGAGAACAGCTGCAGACACTGATTAAACGTTTTAGAAACGGCGCGCAACAGCTGGGGCTGAACATCACGCCATCGACGACACCGATCCAGCCGTTGATTATTGGCAGCTCGGGTAAAGCGTTGCACATTAGTAAGCAACTGCAACAACAGGGCATTTTGATCAGTGCGATCCGTCCACCGACCGTGCCCGAAGGGACAGCAAGACTGCGCATCACTTTTTCCGCGAACCACAGCGAGCAACATATTGACCGACTGCTAGCAGCACTTGAGTCAGTGATCAAACGCGATGCTACCCAGGATTAACAGCTACACAAGTGGCAACAACGGCGACCCCATCACCCTGCTACATGGCTGGGGTTTCAATGGTGCCATCTGGGAAGAGACCGCGCGTGCCCTTGCCAATAACGCACGCGTCACCTGTATCGACCTGCCTGGCCATGGGCAGAGCCCAATGCCCACGGGAGACTATACCATCGAAGTACTGGCGGATCTGATTGCCGAAACCCTGCCGCAACAGGGCAATGTGCTTGGCTGGTCACTCGGCGGTATGATCGCGATGCAGATTGCGCTACGCCACCCTGAAAAAATCAAACGACTCATTCTGGTTGGCAGCGTCGCTAGATTTGTATGTGACAATGACTGGCGCTATGCCATCTCGCCCGATATCCTGCACGCCTTTTCCGAGTCGCTCAACGACGATCTTCAGCAGACCCTGCAACGTTTTCTTGCACTGCAAATTCAGAGTAGTGATGACAGCCGTTCCACACTACGCAAGCTCCGCGAGCTAATGAATTCAAACGACGCACCACAACCGGCCGCACTGCAAGGGGGGCTACAGATATTACAGAATATTGACCTGCGTCAGCAATTATCGCAGCTGCGGCAACCAACGCTGATGATCTTTGGCAAACGCGATACATTGACGCGACCACAGACTGCGCAGCAGATGTTGCCATTACTCCCTAATGCACAACTTGAAATCATTAATGGCGCAGGCCATGCACCCTTTCTGTCACATGGCGAACAGTTCACAACATTAATCGAAAAATTCATCAAAGACCCACGATCCATCAGCAGTAACCATAAGCAGTGATCCATGAGTACCCATAAAAAAAATGACTTCCAGCCCTACGCGCTGGATAAACGCAAAGTCCAGGCGGCCTTTGATCACGCAGCCCGTAGCTATGATGAAGCGGCGGTATTACAGCATGAAGTGGGCAACCGCATCATGGAACGGTTGGAGATGATCAAGATCGCGCCCAACGTGATTGTCGACATCGGCTCCGGTACCGGACGACTCAGCAGCGCAGTGACACAACGCTACCCTGACAGCGCCGTCTATTCACTCGACCTCGCCCCCGCCATGCTCACCTATGCACGCCAGCAGACCACAGCACCACCAGCAGGGTTTATCTGTGCGGATGCCGAGCAGTTACCGTACAGCGATCACAGCATCGACATGATCATTTCCAACGTCTCCCTCCAGTGGTGCAGCAATCTTGAACTCGCCCTACGCGAATTCCAGCGCGTCATCAAACCCGGCGGCCTGTTGATGTTCACCACCTTTGGACCCGATACCCTTAAAGAGCTACGCTCGAGCTGGAGCGGTGTCGATAACTACAATCACGTCAACGCCTTCTTCGACATGCATGATATCGGAGATGCACTGCGTCGCATCGGTTTTAGTGACCCAGTCATGGATGTCGAAAATTTCACCCTCACCTACCAGGAAGCCACCACACTCATGCGCGACCTCAAAGCCGTCGGCGCACACAACGTCACCGCCGGTCGTCCGCACGGCCTCACCGGCAGGCAGCGCCTGCAAAAAGTCATCAAGGCATATGAAAGATTTCGTCTGGAAGATGGCCTGTTGCCCGCCACCTATGAAGTGATCTACGGACACGCCTGGGCACCACAACCACGCAATGATGATAACATGGGGGATCTGCTCGATGATGGCAGTGTGGCGATTCCGCTCAAACGAATGCGGCAACGACTGGGGATCAAAAAATAAAACCATCATGAAGAAAGGATACTTCATTACTGGCACGGATACCGCTATAGGCAAGACCTTTGTAACCTGCACACTGCTACAGGCCTTTACCGACAAAGGCCATCGTGTCGGCGCAATGAAACCGATTGCTGCCGGTTGTGAACAGACAGATGATGGCTGGCGTAACGATGATGCACTGCTCCTGCTGCAATACGTAAATGTTGAACTCAGCTATGAACAAGTGAACCCTGTTGCGCTACCATCCCCCATCGCTCCTCACCTTGCTGTCGAGCATATGAAAGAAACAGTCACCATTAACAAGCTCACCAAACATTTTCAGAACATCAAAGCGAATGCAGACTATTTTATGGTCGAAGGCGCAGGTGGGTGGCAGGTACCGCTCAATGACAATGAAAGCATGGCCGATATTCCGCAGGCATTTGGACTCGATGTCATTCTAGTCGTGGGCATTCGACTCGGCTGCCTCAACCATGCACTTTTAAGCACGGCCGCAATTGAACAGAGTGGCAATCATCTCGCTGGCTGGGTCGCCAATATTATCGATCCCAATACACTGATGATCGAAAAAAATATTTTGACCCTGAAAAAGATGATCGGTGCCCCACTCCTTGGCGTGCTACCTCATATGGATACAAAAGAGGTGCTCGCCGCCTCACAACAGCTGGACGTTGAACTTCTTCTCACACTAAGCAATCCTGCTTAACGACAATATTGAGCCCTACTCAGATAGCGCGCAGAATGCAGTTATAGAAACTGCCGCCATCATGAGTAGCAATGTACCTGGTCGCAGGTGGTGTGTAGTGACATCAAAACAAACGATGAGGCGCTCGAAGTCGGTAACGGCACGCCATTGAAGGACCATACACCGAGGTAGTCGTCGATATATCGAATACGAAGATGCTGTTGTTAAACGATGCTGTTGTTAAACATGGACTAGCCCATAAATTTACAACGGGGAGGCAAACAATGAGTGAAGAAAAGAAAACATTCTATCCAGGCGAGCAGATTGATGTGGAGGACGACTGCCTGCTGGGTGAATGCCGCCCAGGCTCAGGAGCCGGTATGGGATGGCAATAAGGTCGTGCTGGTTTCTGAGAAACTGGCCGAGGGTGTGTTCGCTTATTATCCCAGTGATGCAAAGAGACTGGAAAAACAGGGCCAGCCGGTGGCTACCAGCGGTGGCTTTATCGTGGGTGACAAAGGCGTGCTGGTGATCGACA
>CALZMY010000086.1 GCA_945788675.1 uncultured Gammaproteobacteria bacterium
GCATGATGGTTACCTGCATAATTATTTGACCACTGGCGACAAAAAGGTGATCGGCATCGGCCGTGAGGTTACCGGTCAGCGCAAAGACGGTTCGACCTTTCCGATGGAACTGGCGGTGAGCGAGATGAAAGTCAACGGTGAGCGGATGTTCACCGGTATCGTGCGTGATATTACCGAACGCAAACATATCGAATCGGATCTGCGCTCCAGCGAGAACCGTGTACGCGCAGTGATCGACACGGTTGTCGATGGCATCATTACGATTCAGCGCAATGGCATTATCCAGACCGCCAATCCTGCGACAGCCAGTATCTTCGGTTACGAGATCGAGGAAATGCTTGGCCGTAACGTCAATATGCTGATGCCGGAGCCTTACCACAATGCCCATGACGATTATCTGCATAATTATCTGACTACCGGCGATAAGAAAGTCATCGGTATCGGCCGTGAGGTCACCGGTCAGCGTAAAGACGGTTCGACCTTCCCGATGGAGCTGGCGGTGAGCGAGATGGACGTCAACGGTGAGCGCATGTTCACCGGTATTGTGCGCGACATTACGGAGCGCAAACGGCTCGAGCGCCTGAAGAGTGAGTTCGTCTCCACTGTCAGTCATGAGCTGCGTACGCCGTTGACCTCTATCCGCGGAGCACTGGGGCTGGTACTCGGTAAGTCCACCGGAGAACTGCCGGACAAGGCGCGGCAAATGCTGGAGATGGCGGAGCGTAACAGCGAGCGTCTGACATTGCTGATCAACGATATCCTCGACCTGGAGAAGATCGAGTCGGGCCGACTCGAGTTTGAGCTCACTGAACTGGATCTTGTGCCGCTGGCAAGGCAAGCCGTGGAGGATAACGCGGGCTATGCACACAAACACCAGGTTCAACTGCGTTTGCAGGCGGCATTGACAAAGGCACCGGTACGCGGTGACACGCACCGTCTGTTGCAGGTGTTTGCCAATCTGATTTCCAATGCGGTGAAATATTCGCCGCAAGATGGCACGGTAGAAATTTCAGTGGAGTCTTATGGTGGTGATTTTCGCGCGACAGTGCGCGACTATGGTCCGGGCGTACCGGTAGCCTTTCGTGGCCGTGTCTTCCAGCGTTTTGCTCAGGCAGATAGTTCGGATACCCGCGAGAAAGGCGGCACAGGTTTGGGACTGAGTATCTCCCAGGCGATTATAGAACGCCACGAGGGTCGTATTGGTTACAAATCAGAGGTGGACCAGGGGGCGCTGTTCTATTTTGATCTCCCTGCGGTAGAAGCGGACATCAAGGAGGGGGCTGGAAATGAGGCTGGCGTCCGAGTGCTAATCTGTGAAGATAATGCCGATGTGGCCACTATTCTGGCCGAGATGCTGAAGCCCGAGGGGGTGGTCAGCGATATCGCTGCCACTGCCGAAGCTGCCCGTACATTGTTAGCTAACCATGCCTACCGTTTGTTACTGCTTGACCTGACGCTGCCTGATGCCGATGGCCTGCAGTTTCTGCGCGAACTGCGCAGCGTTGCCGCTACCGCAGATCTGCCGGTGATCGTTGTTTCCGGACGTGCCGAGGAAGGTCGGATCGCCTTTAATGGAGATGCCATGACCGTTGTCGACTGGCTGCAGAAACCGTTGGAACTTGAACGCCTGGAAAAGGCACTCCGCGAGGTATTACGACACAGCTATCGGCCATGCATCCTGCATGTGGAAGATGACCCGGACATTATTCAGATCACGAAGGTGTTGCTGGAGGAGACGGCTGAACTCAGCCATGTTTCCACCGTACGAGGTGCGCGAGAGATGCTGGCTGTACAGGATTTCGACCTGGTGATCCTTGATCTCGGGCTGGCCGATGGCTCAGGGCTGGAACTGCTCGATGAACTGAAAGGAAGCTGTCCTGTCATGATTTTCTCGGCCCAGATACCGGATCGAAAAATCACCGAGCAGGTGACAGCGGCACTCACCAAGTCGATGACCAGCAACGAACAGTTGCTGGAAACCATTAATAAAATTTTGCGAGGTTAACGAGTCATGGATGACGTGTTGCGGGTGCTGTATGTTGAGGACGATGAGGACATTCGTCATGTTACTGAGATGGCACTGGCGGATGAAGGCTTTGAACTGGTGGTCTATGCGTCAGGCCAGCAGGCGCTCAACAGTGCGGCGGATCAGCGGCCGGATGTGCTGCTGCTCGATGTCATGATGCCGGGCATGAACGGCCCGGCCACGCTACAGAGGCTGCGTGAACTGCCACACCTTGCGACAACGCCGGTCATTTTCATGACCGCCAAGGTGCAGCTGGATGAGGTGGCGCAGTACAGGGCCCTTGGGGCGGTGGGCGTGATCGGTAAGCCTTTTGATCCCATGACGCTGGCGGAGCAGGTCCGTGGCTTTATGAGCGCAAATATGCCTGAACCAGCATCAGGTAAGGGGTTAACACTGCACGCCTTGCAGGCACGTTTTAGCGCGCAATTGCCGCAGCGGCTAGCGGATATCGACCACCATTGGCAGATGTGCCGGGCGGGGGGGGATAGCGAAGAGTTGTATCGCCTGGTGCATAGCCTCGCCGGGGCGGCGGGTACGTTCGGGTTTCATCGCCTGGGTGAACAGGCGCGGGCGCTGGAACAGCTGATAATACAAAATAAAGAGAACGTTAGTCGCTGCGCTGAGTTGTCGATAATAGAGCATGTGATTGCGGACCTGCTGCTGTTCGCGACGCAGGATCCGGATCAGTTCGTACCGACTGACTCAGAGGAACCTTTCCAGGAGGTGGTAGGTAAAGAAAGGGGGGAGTCACTGGTGTATCTGCTGGAAGACGATGTCAACCAGGCGCAAGAAGCCGCTGTTCAGTTACAGCATTTCGGCTATGACATTAAAATATTTCACAGCGTCGCGGCTTTGCAAGCTGGCATAGCACGGGAAGTGCCGACTGCACTGCTGGCGGACATCCATCTGCGCGAGGGCGAGCAAGCCGGCCCTGATATTGTTGCCGAACTGCGTCACGGGGTGACGCGTGATGTGCCGGTGATATTTGTGTCCGGGTCTGATAGCTGGCAGGACCGCCTCGCCGCGGTGCGCGCGGGTGGGCAGGCCTATCTCTCCAAGCCGCTCAACTTTAGCGTGCTGGTTGAGCAGCTGGATGTGGTTACCGGCAATAAGCATGAAGCGCCTTATCGGATACTGATTATCGATGATACACCTCTGCTGGCGCAGCACTATGCCGCAATACTGGAAGCTGTGGGCATGCACGCCTGTATTGTTAATGACCCATCGCAACTGCTTGAAGTACTGCCTGCATTTAGTCCAGATCTCATCCTGATGGATATTTATATGCCGGGCTGTAGTGGGGTGGAGGCCGCCCAGGTGATTCGACAGCAGTCGATTTATGCCAACCTGCCAATCGTCTATCTGTCTACGGAAACATCGCTGGCGCAGCAACTGGAGGCGTTACAGCTCGGCGGTGGTGACGACTTTCTGCAGAAACCGATCAGCGATATGTATCTGATAGAGGCGGTACGTATACGCGCCAAACGCTTCCGTGAACTGAGCGCGCTGATGAATCAGGACGGACTCACCGGTCTGCTCAATCACGTCAACCTGAAACTCGCGTTGGAGCGTGAAATTGCGCAGATACAGCGGCGCTCCAGTTTACTGAGCTTCGTGATGCTGGATATCGATCATTTTAAATCCGTCAACGATAATTATGGACACCTCATGGGGGATCGGGTCATCAAAAGCCTGGCCCGCCTGCTCAGTCAGCGGCTGCGCAAAGGTGATATTGCGGCACGCTATGGCGGCGAAGAGTTTGCCATCATCTTGCCGGACACCTCGCTCGAACTCGCCCAGGGACTGCTTGATGATCTGCGGCAACAGTTCTCTGCGATTTCCCATGTTCATGCGGATGGTGAATTCACCGTCACCTTCAGTGCTGGTATCGCGGCCTGCCCGCCACAGCCGGAACTGCAGGCCTTGATCGCCGCTGCAGATGACGCCCTGTACCAGGCGAAACATGCGGGGCGCAACCAGGTGGTAGTCGCTGGTGGGGAGCTTCAGTAAGCTCGCTATAAACAGTGAATCTCTCGATCCCGGCAATCCTTTACTCTTAATTAAACCTTGGTAAACCACCGCCTTTGGCGGTGAGACACGAAAAGGCTCTGCCGAAACGGCGTGCAGAGAGGAAAATGGCCTCCTTTGAACCGGCAAGTTCTATAGGAGGCCATGATGAGAGAGTGGCAAAGCCAAGCTCACGTTAAACATTATTGCAAATATCACGTAGTGTTTGTGCCAAAGTATCGGAAGCAATCAATCTACGGCGGGACAGTTCCAGTTCCAGGCGGCGCTGGCACTTGCGGCAGGCCCGGCGCAGAGTGTGGTGCTTAGCGCGAGTGATGCCGCCGGTAACACCACCGAGCAGGAGTTCCTGTTGCAGCTGGCCAATAACATCCAGCTTGAATGGGTTGCGCCCGCCGACGGTTCAGAGGTGCTGCTGGATGGTGCGGAACAGACACTGGCGCTCAGCGCACGGGCATCGAACCTGAGCGGTACCGAACAGTTTGTCGCCTACCTGGAGGGGCTGGAGGCACAGACGGTGACGTTGACGAATGCACAGGGAATATTGAGCGGTAGCCTTGCACTGCCGGTGGTCGCGGGCGACTACGCGCTGTGGCTCGAAGCACAGGATAGCGGTGGTGGCGTGCTGGCGCGTGCGTCACGCAACATCACCTTTACCGTGCCGGCAGCAATCACGCTGGAGCTGCTCAAGGTGACCCCGGCCGATGGCGAACAGAACATCGAGCCGAACGGTTTTGTCTCGCTCTTCTTTAATAAACCGATCGAACTGGCAAATCTGACGCTCGAAGTGCGCGAGACCATTCACGGTTTTAGTTATGTCGATTCAGATCCACC
>CALZMY010000087.1 GCA_945788675.1 uncultured Gammaproteobacteria bacterium
CTGGGCGATCGAGCGCATGCGGGCGTTGATCAATACCCTCAATGGTGACCCGCGCGAGGCGCTGCTGGCGGAGGCGTGCCGCATCGATGCTGAAGATCTGGCGGCCAATCGTCATATGGGTGAACTCGGCGCGGCGCTGATTGAGCAACGCTGCGCGGTGATGACCCACTGCAATGCCGGTGCGCTGGCGACTGCTGGCTACGGCACGGCACTTGGGGTGATCCGCGCGGCCCACGCGGCGGACAAGGTGAGTCAGGTCTATGCAGACGAGACCCGACCGTGGATGCAGGGTTCGCGCCTGACGGCGTGGGAGCTGTTGCAGGACGATATTCCGGTGACACTGCTTGCCGATGGCGCGGGCGCTCATTTGATGAAGCAGGGCGAAGTGAAGTGGTTGATCGTCGGTTCGGATCGGATTGCGGCCAATGGCGATGTCGCCAATAAGATTGGTACCTATCATGCGGCGATCAGTGCCCGTTATCACGGCGTGAAATTGATGGTGGTGGCGCCGACCTCGACTATCGATATGTCACTCGCCACAGGTGAGCAGATCCCGATCGAGGCGCGAGGCGAGGAAGAGCTGCTCGCGTTTGCTGGTCAGCAGGTGGCGGCAGAAGGTGCGCGGGGGTGGAACCCGGTATTTGATGTTACCCCGGCCGAACTGGTCGATGCGATTGTCACCGAGCGCGGGGTGGTGTTGCAGCCGAACGCAGAAAAAATGGCCGCATTGATGGCGGACTGATCTGTAGTGATATTTCCATCTATTTAAGCGGAACTGCTGCGGACTGGCCGTGGTGCCGTTGCAGAATAACGGTGGCAATGATTGACATCACGATGCCTGGAATAATCGCACTCGGTATTGGTGTGCTATCGATAATGAGTAGTAGTATGACGACGAGTACTGGATTCAGATATATGTACGCATTCACTCGCTTTGGCCCCAGCGCGATAGTCGTTATTTGATAGAGATAAACCGTCGCAAGGGTGGCCCCGATAATGAGGTATGCCATGTGAAAAATCGAGTCGTTCTGTATCATGTGCCACTGGAGTGGCTGGCCTGAAAGCAGTAACGCAAGGGCCATCCAGAGTGAGCCCCCTATCAGGGTGCAGAAGACTAATACAATCATTTCATCATTTCGATATAAAATTTTCATGGCGATAGAATAAAAAGACATAAAAAATATCGCCGCTAAGAAAATCAAATCCCCTTTGTTTAGTGTAAATGACAGCAGCAGCGTTAACTGCCCGCCAAAAATTACCCATGTGGTTCCTGCTGCGCCTATAAAATATACAAAGATCTGTTTGTGGGTCATCTTCTCGCGAAATGCGATAATGGATAGCACTGCGGTGATGAATGGCACTAATGTAAATATCGTCCCTGTATTGATCGCGCTGGTAGTGTTCAGTGACTCAAAAAAACCAATGAAAAACAGAGAATAAAACAGACTGATTACCATCGCTCTTGGCAGGGTCGGCAGTATCTTTGAACGCCATTTTTCTTGAGAAAGTACGATGGGGAGCAGGATTAGTGATGCGCCGGCGAAGCGGAGCAGGGTTAATGAAAAAGGATTGATAATCCCTGCAAGTTTTTCGGATGCCCAGAAAGAGCCTGCCACAAGTGTTGTGGCAAGCAGTACCAGCAGGTGGTGTTTGATGATTTTCAATGGAGGTTATGTCTTGAATTTGTTTCTGATCACGACCTCATCAAGACTAAGTTGCCCTGGTCGAGGCCATGCGGCTTTGGTGCCTTTGCCGATGACGACAAACATCGCGATGACATGGTCGTCTGGAAGTTGAATTAGCTGTGCAACCTGCTCAAAATCAAAGCCATCCATCGGACACGAGTCATATCCTAATGATTTTGCTGTAAGCATAAGGGTTTGTGCGGCAAGTCCGCAGGAGCGCATCGCTTCGTCTCGTTGTACTTGCGACTTGCCTTCGTAATAGTTGTTGATGGCAGGCAGCATAAACGCCAGCGTTTCTTTGGGTGCATTTTCCCAGTAACGGCCAGGCTCCTTTTGCCATGCCTTCAGGTCGGCGCAAAGTACGATAAGCAACGATGCATCGGTCACTTGCGACTGGCCCCCGGCCGCAGCTTTGATCTGCTCTCTTAAGTCATCATCATCCACGACAACAAAACGCCAGTTTTGAATATTAAAGGCTGTAGGTGAGAGCGTGGCTAACGATAAAATTTCGTCTGCCTCTTCTGTGGTCATGCGATGGCTGGTGTCAAAATGTTTGATAGATCGACGTGAATGTATCGCTTCTATTGTCTTCATCACTGTTCCTTTGTTTGTAATTAAGTTGTCACGCCAGGAGCGCTATCGAGCGTGTTGAGCAGTTTTAGATGCTGTAGGATTTTGTGTGAATTCAATCACGTTAAAATCCGGGTCGCGTACAAAAATAGAGGTCTTGCCATTGCCGAAGGTGATTGGCCCTTCAGTGATGACGATTTCATTCGCTGCAAGATGTCTGATGGCATCATCAGCTGAATCAATGTTGATCGCGTAATGGGTATATCCCGGGTGCTTTTCCGGGATATCCATGAGTATGTTTTTGTTTGCGTGGTGATGGTTTGCGCTATCCAGAAAGTTGAGCGTAATGCCACAGGGGTGTTTTGCCTCCACGACTCGTTCTTCATAGTCCTCCCGAGTCACAGTGAAGCCTAGCAGGGCATAAAAGCGAATGGCCCTTTCAAACTCAGCGACGCGAATCCCAATATGATCGATTTTGTTTATTTTCATGATGCCTCTTTTATTATGTGATGGTGTGGATGTTAGGTGGCAAAAGTCACTATTTGTCAAATTATATGCTGTTTCTAATTGACTGATAATCTATCTCAATGGAGAATTACTGTTGAGTATTATTCAACTATCGAGGTAGGTATGGAGGGGTTTAGCGCAATTCCTGTGTTTGTCGCTGTGGTTGATAGTGGTGGCTTCTCATCTGCCGCGCGCAGGCTCGGGCTTTCAAAATCGGCGGTAAGCAAGCGGATTACCTCGTTGGAGGATAAGCTCGGCGTACAGCTGTTGTATCGAACCACGCGGCGACTGAGTCTGACTGAGGCGGGGGAGCATTATTATGAGAATGCTGTCAAAGCATTGATTCATGCAAGCGAGGCGGAAGACTCGGTAACGCAGCGACAATCCAGGCCGCAGGGGCGGTTGCGAATCAATACGCCGATGTCTTTTGGTCGGCTTCATATTGCGCCACATATCCCTAAATTTCTCGAGCAGTATCCAGATATTCATGTCGACATGGTGATGGAAGATCGGGTGGTGGATCTCGTCGAAGGTGGCTTTGATATCGCAATTCGCGCTGGTGACCTGCCGGATTCGTCGTTGATTGCCCGCAAGCTCGCACCGATGCGCAGTATCCTGTGCGCCTCTCCTGAATATATCGCGCAGCACCCAATGCCACGCATTCCCGCTGAATTAATTGATCACAACTGTTTGCACTTCTCCTATACCGCGAATGAATGGGCCTTTTTAGGGCAGGGTGAAGTGGAGACAGTGCGGGTTTCGGGTAATTATCAGGTTAATAATGGTGAAGCATTACGCGAGGCGCTGCTTAAAGGCATGGGGATCGGTCGCACCCCAACATTTATTGTGGGACCCGATATTGCGGCAGGGCGATTAGTAACGGTGCTCGGCGAATATCAAATGCCCGCTAAAACAGTTTATGCGCTGTTTCCTGAGCGCCAGTATCTGCCTGCGAAGGTTCGGGTGTTTATCGATTTTGTCGTTGATAGTTTTGGGGGTGACGTGCCTTATTGGGATGCGCCTGTGTTGTAGTTCGACAAGCTCAGGCTCAGCATTTAATCACCTGTTCCCATCTCACAGTCATTCTCCCGCGATGACCTTCCTGTTGCCAATTTTAGGAGGCCGGGGTGGCTTTGAGGCGAAAAAGCGCTTAGATCGACGCTGCTGAGCTACAAAGGTGTGGTGCAGGTCGGGTTTATGGTATTATTTTGCGCTTGATACGAGAGGGCAGGTTGTGGTCGGAAAGAGAGGGAGAATACCCGTC
>CALZMY010000088.1 GCA_945788675.1 uncultured Gammaproteobacteria bacterium
GAGTTGATTAACCGCCTGCAGCCGCACTGTTTCGATGAGATTATTGCGTTGGTGGCGCTGTTCCGTCCGGGGCCACTACAGTCGGGTATGGTGGATGACTTCATCGATCGTAAACATGGCCGTGCGCAGGTGATGTACCCACATCCCGATCTCGAGCCAATCCTTGCCCCGACCTATGGTGTGATTCTCTATCAGGAACAGGTGATGCAGATCGCACAGGTGCTGGCGGGATACAGCCTGGGGCAGGCGGACATGCTGCGTCGTGCGATGGGTAAAAAGAAGCCGGAGGAGATGGCGAAGCAGCGCGAGATCTTTGTCAGCGGTGCGTCGGCACGCGATATCGACGAAAAGACCTCTGGCGGTATCTTTGACCTGATGGAGAAGTTTGCCGGTTACGGATTTAATAAATCTCACTCGGCCGCGTATGCGTTGATCGCCTATCAGACCGCATGGCTCAAGGCGCATTATCCAGCGGCCTTTATGGCGGCGGTGATGTCCGCAGATATGGACAACACCGATAAAGTGGTGATGTTGATTGATGAGTGTCGTACGATGAAGCTGGCGGTGCGGCCACCGGACGTCAATGAGTGTGCGTTTGCTTTTACGGTAAGTAATAACAGTAAGATTTTATATGGGCTCGGTGCGATCAAAGGTGTCGGTGAAGCCGCACTAGAAGGTATTATTGCTGAGCGTGAAGCGAATGGTTCGTATCGTGATCTGTTTGATCTCTGTCGGCGCGTGGATCTACGCAAGGCAAATAAGCGGGTAATGGAGGCGTTGATTCGCTCCGGTGCGCTCGATTCACTGGAAAGAAATCGTGCGCGCTCGATGGCGCTGTTGCCCAGTGCGTTACAGCTTGCCGATCAGTATGCCCGTGATCAGGCGGCGGGACAGAATGACCTCTTTGGTTCATCGAGTCCCGCGACACCTGCAGAACCGGACGAGGCGATCACCAGTCTGGTGGTTACCGAGTGGAGTGAAGAGCAGCGCTTGCTGGGAGAAAAAGAGACCCTGGGACTCTACCTGACCGGCCATCCGATTGTACAATATGAAAAAGAGTTGCCCCATTTTATCTCGGGTCGTATCGCTGAGCTGAATGCCAACAAGGGGCAGGCAGTCTCTGTGGCCGGACTGGTCACGGCGATCAATACGCGTAATGATCGCCGTGGTGAAAAAATTGCCTTTATTACGCTGGATGATCGTACCGGCAGGCTTGAGGTCGCTGCCTTTTCTGATGCTTACAGTCGTTACCGCGATCTGTTTACCAAGGACCGTCTGCTGGTGGTGAGTGGTGAGGTGAGTGAGTCTGATTTCTCAGGTGGTTTTCGCATGAACGCCGAGGCCTTTTTTGATATTGACCAGGCGCGTGCACGATATGCGCGTGGGCTTGAGATTGATGTCGACGAACAGCGTGCTGGTAATGGTTTTATCTCCTCTTTGAGCGAGGCGTTGCAACCGTTTCGTGAAGGGAAGTGTCCGGTATGGATCAACTACCGTCGTAAAGATGCAAATGCCCGCATGTCATTGGGTGAAGAGTGGCGGGTACGTCCAACGGATGAACTGCTACACCGTCTGCGCGAAGTCGCTAACGGTGTCAGAGTGCTCTATTAAAAAAGGAGGGGAAAGAGGAAAGATACAAGATACAGGGAAGCGATGGAATTGGTGTCAAAGGTCCTGGAATGCCTTATACTTTCCTCTTGAATCTTTTCACTTGTATCTGAATTTAATATGAACCTGAATTATCTTGAATTTGAGCAGCCAATCGCCGAAATG
Organism: uncultured Gammaproteobacteria bacterium; assembly: GCA_945788675.1. GTDB lineage: Bacteria > Pseudomonadota > Gammaproteobacteria > SZUA-140 > SZUA-140 > SZUA-76. The sequence goes on from CALZMY010000088.1 coordinate 1,774, forward strand.
GAGGCGAAGCTTGAAGAGCTGCGCAATGTGGGTAGCGATAACGACATCAACATCAGCGAAGAGCTGACACGTCTGGAGGAAAAATGTACCTCGATGACGGAGACGATCTTTTCCAAGCTCACCCCATGGCAGATTTCACAGCTGGCACGCCATCCACTGCGCCCCTATACGCTTGATTACATCGAACACATGTTTACCGATTTCGAGGAGCTGCATGGCGACCGTATGTTTGCCGACGATGCGGCGATCGTGGGTGGGGTAGCACGGCTTGATGGTCGTCCGGTGATGGTCATTGGTCATCAGAAAGGGCGAGACACGAAAGAAAAGGTGCGTCGAAATTTCGGTATGCCACGCCCTGAAGGATACCGCAAGGCGCAGCGATTGATGGAAATGGCCGAACGTTTCAAGATGCCAGTGCTCACCTTTATCGACACCCCGGGCGCTTATCCCGGTGTTGATGCGGAAGAACGAGGCCAGAGTGAGGCGATTGCGCGCAATCTGCGGGTGATGTCTAACCTGAAGACCCCGATTATCTGTACCGTGATTGGTGAGGGTGGCTCAGGCGGTGCGCTGGCAGTGGGTGTTGGCGATCAGGTTTCGATGCTGCAATATAGCACCTATTCGGTGATTTCACCGGAAGGTTGTGCCTCTATTTTATGGAAGAGTGCCGAGAAGGCCGAGGATGCGGCAGAAGCGATGGGGATTACTTCCAGCCGGCTCAAAGAACTGGGGCTGATCGATGAAGTGATCGATGAGCCACTGGGTGCGGCACATCGTCACCTCAAAGCGATGGCATATAGCCTCAAGCTCTCGATCAAGCGGGCACTGTCTGAGTTTGACAAGATGGAAATGGATCAACTGGTTGAGCGCCGTTACCAACGTCTGATGGGATACGGCAACTTCAAAAGCGAGTGATGAGCACGGCCACAGCCCAGCTGTTGCATCAACTGGGGGTGGCGTTGCAGACAATGCCAGCACAGCGTTATTGGGTGGCTTATAGTGGTGGTGTTGATTCTCATGTGCTGCTGCATGCCATGGCGGCGTTACGCCCGCAGTTAACGGCAACACTCAATGCCGTACATGTCAATCACGGGCTTAATCCTGCGGCAAGTGAATGGGCTGCACATTGCGTTTCGGTGTGTGAAGCGCTGGATATTGCCTGTCACCTGTTCAATGTCGATGCCCATGCTCAAAAAGGTGAAAGCCCTGAGGCAGCGGCTCGCGATGCCCGCTATCACGCCTTTTCGCAATTAATTGAACGGGGTGATCTGCTGCTGACGGCACATCATCAGGAAGATCAGTCCGAGACCTTGTTGTTGCAACTACTACGTGGTGCGGGTCCACATGGGTTGGCGGCAATGCCAGCGCTGTGCCGATTTTCTGCCGGCAATCTCGCTCGACCGCTGCTGGCGATAAGTCAGGCGCAGATCGAGCAATATGCGAATGATAAATTACTTCACTGGATTGAAGACCCCAGTAACCAGGATCGCGGTGTTGAGCGTAACTACCTGCGACATGAAATCATCCCGAGTTTCAAGTCGCACTGGCCAGCATTCGCGAAAACGGTATCGCGCTCAGCGGGGCACTGCGCGGAGGCGGTTGAGCTGCTTGATGAGTTGGCCGCAGAGGGTCTTCATCAACTCACCGGCTGGGTGAAAGATCAGCCAGTACCGCTGACGCTTCCGTTGCCCGATTTACAACAAATGACGCCGCAACGCCGTAGAAATATTCTAAGATATTGGCTTAGAATAAGAGAATTACCTATTGTTTCAACAAAGGTAATGGCTCAAATAGAGTGTTCGTTGATTGAGGCACGTGAAGATGCAAACCCGCTGGTTCGCTGGAGCGGCGGTGAACTGCGTCGTTACCGGGGTAATCTATATGCGATGTTGCCACTGGTGCCGTTTGATACGTCAACAGAGGTTCCCTGGCAGTGGCCGCTACAATCCTTAACGCTACCGGCTGGACTCGGGACATTGATGGCCTGCACCAGAGAGGTGGCGGAAGAAGAGGAGTCGATGACGAAATTGAGCCTTGCTCAGTGTAGGCAACTGCCAATCACGATACGTTTCAGGCGCGGTGGAGAACGTTGTTGCCTGGAAGGGCGAGACCACCACCATGAACTAAAAGGATTGCTACAGGCGGCGGGGGTACCGCCATGGCAGCGTGATCGCATTCCATTGATCTATCTTGGCGGTCAGCTTGCTGCTGTTGTGGGGCATTTCAGTTGTGCCCCTTTTCAGGCGGGAGAGGGTGAAGCGGGTATCACATTCTCGCTCCGCTGACGCCATCTATTGATGATTTCCATAGAAAAATTTTGATGTTGTCAATCATAATTTGATTGAGCAATAAGGCGCATTCTTGTAATATACAACCCCGTCCTGTTTGTTGTATTCAAATACAAACGTCTTACGATTTAGGTATTCATGACCAAGTATATTTTTGTGACCGGCGGTGTGGTTTCCTCTCTTGGAAAAGGCATAGCCTCCGCCTCTTTAGGCGCGATTCTCGAAGCGCGGGGGCTGAAAGTGACCCTGATCAAACTAGATCCCTATATCAATGTTGATCCTGGCACGATGAGTCCGTTTCAGCATGGTGAGGTCTATGTCACAGAAGATGGTGCTGAGACCGATCTCGATCTTGGTCACTATGAGCGCTATGTACGTACCACGATGCTGAAGCAGAATAATTTCACCACCGGGCGTATCTATGAAAGCGTGCTTGCCAGGGAACGTCGTGGTGATTATCTTGGTGCGACGGTGCAGGTGATTCCACATATTACCGACGAGATTATCAGCTATATCAAGGCGGGTTCGGGTGATGCTGATGTGGCGCTGGTCGAAGTGGGTGGTACGGTAGGTGATATTGAATCTTTGCCATTCCTTGAGGCGATTCGTCAGATGGGGATCGAAGCGGGACGCGAAAATGCAATCTTTATTCATCTGACGTTGGTACCGTATATCCCCTCTGCAGGTGAGATCAAAACTAAACCGACACAACATTCGGTTAAAGAGCTGCGCTCGATTGGTATTCAACCGGATATTCTACTATGCCGTAGTGACCGACCATTGCCCGATGATGAGCGCCGCAAGATTGCGCTGTTTACCAATGTTGTACCGGAAGCGGTGATCTCGGCAGTCGATTCAGACAGCATCTATAAAATACCGTTACTGCTACATGAGCAGGGGCTTGATGTCATCACTACCGAAAAGCTTCACATCAATGCGCCCGCGGCGGATCTGAGTGAGTGGAAGGAGATAAAACGGCGTCTCGAAAGCCCATCTGCCGTGGTGACGGTCGCGATGGTGGGTAAATATATGACGTTGACTGACTCCTATAAATCGATTTCTGAGTCGCTTATTCATGCCGGACTGCAGACGCATACCAAGGTCAATATTATCTATATCGATTCTGAAGAGATCGAAAAGAATGGCACTGGCTGTCTTCAGGCAGTCGATGCGATTCTGGTGCCGGGTGGCTTTGGTGAGCGTGGTGTTGAAGGAAAGATCGAGACTGTACGCTACGCACGTGAAAACAAGGTGCCGTATCTCGGTATCTGTCTTGGCATGCAGGTGGCGGTGGCCGAGTTTGCGCGTAACGTTGCCGGGATGGCAGGTGCGCATAGCACAGAGTTTGATACCAGTACCCCTTATCCTGTGATTGCACTGGTGACGGAGTGGACGGCAGCCGATGGCAGTGTTGAAAAACGTGATGAGTCATCGGATCTGGGCGGCACCATGCGTCTTGGTGCGCAGCAGTGTCGCCTGGTCGAGGGGACAAAAACCCGTGAGACCTATGGGCAGGAGGTGATCTCCGAACGTCATCGTCACCGCTATGAAGTGAACGCTGGTCTGCTGGGTCAACTGCAACAGGCGGGACTGGTAGTGTCGGGCAAATCGATGGATGGCGAGCTGGTCGAGGTGATTGAGTTGCCGCATCACCCGTGGTTCATCGCATCACAGTTTCACCCGGAATTCACCTCGAATCCGCGTGATGGGCACCCGCTGTTTAGCAGCTTTGTGCAGGCGGCGCGCCGTCGAAAAGAGGCCTAGTGAGATCAGCGTAACACGGGTGTGTTAGCGCTGTTTTTTTGAGTATTGAAGTTAAAAAGTAATTGTAAGTTATTGGAAGAGAGGAAAAATGTCGAATATTATTAAAGTGCGTGGACGCGAAATTATCGATTCACGAGGCAATCCAACCGTCGAGGCCGATGTGGTACTCGCCTCTGGTGCAATGGGGCGTGCAGCAGTACCCTCAGGCGCCTCAACGGGGGCACGCGAGGCGGTGGAACTGCGTGATGACGATGCCAGTCGTTTCGGAGGCAAAGGGGTGTTAAAAGCGGTTGCCAATGTCAATGGTGAACTTGCTAACGCATTAATTGGTCAGGATGGCCTCAATCAGGCAGCACTGGATCAGCAGATGATCGACCTTGATGGTACCCACAACAAGGGACGCCTCGGTGCCAACGCACTGCTGGCCGTTTCACTCGCCGCAGCGCGTGCAGCGGCTGAAGAAAAAGGCGTTTCACTTTATCAGTCACTGGGTGATGCCGCTAAATTCCGTATGCCTGTACCGATGATGAATGTGATCAATGGTGGTGCTCATGCCGATAACAGTGTCGATATGCAGGAGTTTATGATCATGCCGGTCGGTGCCAGCAGTTTTTCTCAGGCATTACAGATGGGAGCGGAAACTTTTCATGCACTTAGAAAAGTTTTAGCAGATAAAGGATTAAATACTGCAGTGGGTGATGAGGGTGGTTTTGCCCCTGATCTGCCATCAAATGAGTCAGCGATCGAGGTGATCCTGGAAGCGATTGCCAATGCGGGTTACAGCGCGGGCAAGGATATCTTTATCGCACTGGATCCGGCGAGTAGTGAATTCTACAAAGACGGCCTCTACTGCCTGGATTCTGAGGGCAAGAAGCTGACCTCCGCTGAATTTGTCGATTATCTCGCTGACTGGGCCGAGCGCTTTCCAATTGTCTCGATCGAGGATGGCATGGCCGAAGATGACTGGGACGGCTGGGATCTGCTGACCAAACGGATCGGTGACCGAGTACAACTGGTCGGTGACGATCTGTTTGTGACCAACACCGAGATTCTCAAAGAGGGGATCGATAAGCAGGTCGCCAACTC
>CALZMY010000089.1 GCA_945788675.1 uncultured Gammaproteobacteria bacterium
CCTGCATCGGCCAGGAGTTCCACCTCCGCTACTTGCCAGGGACTTTGGATTCCTAATATCTGGGCGTATAAATCTTTGTCTCTCATAAAAACTACGTTAACCTACCCACTCGATTTGGGGAAGAGCCGCTTTTGTTAATGCGTATTAACGTGTACTAAAGAGAAAAAGTCACGTGAAAGTAGAATCAAAATCGTTAATTGCTATCAGTGATTACCCATCAGATCCCGTTAGCGTCTATTTGTCGAGTCTGGCATCTGGTGGGCGTCGTTCAGTACGCAGTCAATTGAATGTGGCAGTTAGGGTGTTTAAACAAGCACAAGGAGGCGTCCCTGGATATGGTGACATTGTTTAGGAATCGGCAAAGCCTTCTAATGCGAATGGATTTAAGAACTGCCGCTTCCAGAACAGGGCGCGATCTGTTTCGCTCAAATTCGCTTCATCGCACACAGTCGCCCAGCTCGCTTCGATTACCGCTATCTGGTGCTCGATAATCTCGCGTGCCTCCTCGCTTGGAAGCAGGAAATGGTGTGCAGCATCAAGACAGGCGGTAAGCTGGCTCATCCGGTTTTCGCCGGAAATCAGCATTGCTTGTGTGGCCTCATTGCCGGTTCGCCCTTGCGGGCAAATATCATAGGCGGGGGTAAGTGACAGCATTTCCCCATCCCAAAAAGCGGCATGGTTGCGGGCGTGATCGTCTGTATTCCCGCACAAAATATTGAACACGAGACGAGAAAAGAGTTCCCGCAAGGTGCTTGATGCACTTCTGAAGCGGTGGCGAATAATCTCGGCCAGGTCCTCATAACTGGCATAGCGTGCCATCATCTCATCCAGGCTGAGCAGGGTCAGACCCGAGACCATGGCTTTGCGTTGCCAGCCATCGTCTGTATGAACGCGGTCAAAACGCTCGATCAGCAATACATCCTTGTTTGCGGCCTGTGCTATGGATACTGGTGCAACACTTAGCCCAGCCAGCGCGGCCAGCCGCATAGCGATAAATTCAGCCTTTACGACGCTGTAAAGATCAGTCGAAGAAGAAAACTTGGCAATATATTTCTTATCGATATTCTCAATCAGTGCCTTGGGCCGCGCACCCCCGATAGAACTGCCATGGTGTAGCGCCTGATCCAGCTCAGGAGTAAGCGGCGTGCCCTTTTCAACGAGAGCGGCGGCATCCAGTAACTCCTCCAGCGGGGCGTTCACAGGCGAGCGCGGTATATACTCGGTGGCTGAATGCTGAAAATCCAGTGCTCCGATCCGGTCAGAGCCGGACTCCAGTAAATAGGCCAGTTCGTCCAGTTGGGTGGTGTTATTGGCATCAGCGCCTTTTAAACCCAATAGCCGGTTAATCAATACCCGACGGCCCCATGCATCGGGCGCGGCATCGCGGATGCAATTGGGCAAACTTAAGCCAGCCGTCAGGGGCTGAACGCCAGGTTTGAGAGGCAGTTCGGTATCGTAAATCGCTATGGCATTCTTACGCTCAAGGTAGCTTTTGCCGTAATTAAAGAGCAGGCTTTGCCCCTCAAGGCTCAATTTCCCTGCAACAACGGGCCTGGTTTCACCGGGCAGCCATATCCAGACAAAGGCCTGGGTGTATGCAGGTTTAGAACTCATCATCTACTGCCTTTGTCTTGCGCACATGTTTGGGAAGAAGGGCTAGCTTCTCTTCTGTCCGATTGATATGCCCGGCCAGTGAAGAGGCATCGGCATCAAAAAGCTTCACACCCACAAGGGCGGCAAGCTCAAAAGCAACGCCAATCTCGCATTTCGGATCGCCTTTTTCGATGCGCTGAAGCATCCCTCTGGATACGCCCGCCCGATCCGCCAGATCCTGGGCCGTCAGCTTACGCTCAATCCGGCCAAGCTTAATCATCTGTCCCAGAAGCCTGGTGGCCTCACGGGTGTAGCGCGAATATGTCCGGATCACTGATTTTGGCATGTTAAACCTCTTTTTGCTCTATGTATAAACCATAAGCAATTAATATGAGCTATATAGGAGGCATTTTAGATGTTTTTGAGGCCGAGTCAATGAAAATCGGCGAGGTGGCATGTTCTTTGTCTACGAAAAATATTCGATGCCCATTAGTTTTAATTCATTGATGGTATCGAAGCAGGTATTGGTGTTTTATTCAAGATTGCGTGTGGCTCCTATGAGTTTTCTGATGTTCGAGAAAGGGAGTGCTATCAACACCATTAACCTGAGTCTGGTCGCTATGCCTTCTCCTGAGGCAAATCGAATACGGCCTGAACATCCACCGGGATTTTTCCTGCTGCTAGCAGTCTGGGATAGAGGATGATGGGAGGCGAGGTGATAACCTCGTTTTTCAGCTCAAACGAGTTTGATGTGTCGCACAGGAAAGGCCTGTCAAAATTGCAACGCAGTCCGTCCTGAGCACAGCCCACTCTGGGATGCGGCTCGCGAAAGCGACAGGGACGGCCAATATATCTGTCTTCTTCCATCAGAAAAATGTCGGCACCGAGTAATCCCCTTTGAATGCGACCGCCCATTTGACGTTTTAGTTTTGAGATCGGAGTGATGTCGGCTGCGGGAGCGATAGTGAGCAAAATGTCGATATCTTTGGGATGTTTTTTATCAGTGCAGATCGAGCCAATCAGGGCGATGCGGGTGATCGATTCCAGTTTGGTTGCCCTGTTGAAAAACCATTTAGCTGCCAGCAGTAACGCGCCGCGATCGGTGTCGCGGTCTGGTTGTGGTGATGGCTCAACAGTATTGTCTTTCAACCTTTTCATTGTGTTTTTAAAACACCTGCTTTTGTCGTTATGGTTTGTTTACTCTTCTCATGGCTTGTGCCGGTGTCAGTTTAGCCGCGTGAGTTAGCGCTTCCAGCGTGCGTTGGCGGAGCTGTAGTTTGCCGCTGCTATTTTCCCAGTTATTCACCGTCGGAGAGGTGATGCCAAGCAACTTTGCAAACTGGGCGCTGTTCATCCCAAATTGTTTGCGTAAGCGGCGTATTGCCGCCGCTGTTGGCGTAAACGGTTTTTTCTTTGCCTTTGCCGTGCTCTTCTTTTTAACAGTTTTCTTTATCGTCTTTTTGACTGCCTTTTTACTAACGGTCGCTTTTTTACGGCCCGCTTTTTTATGGATTGCTTTGGCAGTTTCCTCTATCTCAACACCAAACAGACCGGAAAGATCAGTGGTCGCCAGGCGTCGCCCTTTTCCTTGTCGTGATGCGGCTGAGGTGACGTCCAGTTCTGTGGTGATCAACGTTTCATGATCGACATTGCGCAGCAGAAAAAGCAGTTCGGGCTGGTGATCCAGCCGGGCGCCAACGCCGTAGAGAACGGCGGCGATATGTTTGCACATCTCGGCCCAGTCGGGGCAGTCACAGGCGAGCTTTATCTCGCTGGGTCGGGGGAACAGGCCGCTCTGCTGGTCGGTAACGATTTTCATGACGTTATCGGAAAAGCGTCCCTGCAGCAGCTCCAACATGGAGCCGATCTGACCGGCGCACTGTTCACGCACCTTTTCCCATTTTTTTGTCGACAGTGGAGTGATATCAATCTTGATGTTGTAGAGTTCCGAACCACTGACGATCGCTTCGACGCTACCCTCTGAAATGGCGAGGTGGCACACCGAGCCGTTGCGCACGTAGGCGCGCCCACGTGGCAGGCGGTTCTCATAGTCACTGAACTTCTCCAGATGGTCGCACCACGCCTCGCCCCAGAATGTGCGCGCGATCTTGCGCCCCTCGGTCTCGATGGGTTCAACCTTCAACCCCTTTTTTGTCAGCTTCTGCATCGCTTTGGCGGCCCTGGCACGCCGCTCTGCGACCGATACATATTTAGGCCATCCATCGTAACCGTAAGCCATTACTCATCTCCTGTTACAGGGGGCATCAGATTCGACTCTTCTCAATATCGAGTGAAACCAGATCAATCAGTGCCTCATTATCCATCTCAGTCAGCAGTGTCTCGGCACCGCCTTCCAGAAGATCTGTGGCGAGGGTGCTCTTCTCATTGATCAACGCGTCTATCTTCTCTTCTATTGTTCCCTGGCAGACGAATTTATGCACCAGTACATTTCGCTTCTGGCCGATACGAAAGGCGCGATCCGTGGCCTGGTTCTCCACGGCCGGGTTCCACCAGCGGTCAAAGTGGATAACGTGTGATGCCTGGGTCAGGTTGAGGCCGGTGCCGCCCGCCTTGAGAGAGAGCACAAAAAAGGGTGGCCCAGCTTCATCCTGGAATTGTTCGACCCGTTGTTGCCGCTGTTTGACCGGGGTACCGCCGTGCAGTACCAGCCCGGGGCGGCCAAATTGCTGAGCCAGAAAATCGGCCAGTGGTGCGGTCATTTCACGGAACTGAGTAAAGACCAACAGTTTTTCCTGACGCGAGGCGATCTCTTCACACAGCTCGACCAGGCGCTGAAATTTACCACTCTGTTTGGGATTATATTCACCATCGCCCAGTAGTTGCGACGGGTGGTTGCAGATCTGTTTGAAGCGCATCAGGCAGGCGAGCACCAGTCCGCGCCGTTTCATGCCGTCCAGGTTTTCAATCGCTCCCGCCAACTCGGTGACGGCGTGCTGATACTGCGCCGCCTGGACTTTACTCAGGCCACACCAGGCGGAGAGTTCGGTCTTCTCCGGCAGGTCGCTAATGATGGATCGATCGGTTTTCATACGACGCAGGATGTAGGGGCTGACCAGGCTGCGAAGCGGCGCATATTGATCACTTTCACGCTCGGAGAGCGATTTCACAAACTCCTTGAAGCGTCTGCTTGATCCTAGCAGGCCGGGGTTGAGGAAGTCGAATAGTGACCAGAGGTCGGTGAGGTTGTTCTCTATCGGTGTCCCCGTCAGTGCAATACGTGAAGTCGCCTTGATCTGCTTGACTGCTTTGCTCTGCCGAGCGGTCGGATTCTTGATCGCCTGGGCTTCATCGAGTACTAGCAATTGCCAGTGTTGTTGCAGTAGCCACTTCTGGCGCATCAGCGTGCCATAGGTGGTTAACACAACATCAATATTATTCAAGGCGGCGGGATCATCGGCCATGGCCGCCATCGCTTTTTTGTTGTGTTGAGAACTGTGCAGAAACAGGCAGCGTAGCGAAGGTGCAAAACGCACCAGCTCAGTTTGCCAGTTGGCCAGCAGGGATGCCGGAAGCACCAGCAGGGCGGGGCTGTCACGGAGGCGTTTTTTTTCGACCAGCAGCAATGAGATGACCTGCATGGTTTTCCCCAGCCCCATGTCATCCGCCAGGCAGGCCCCCAGACCGAGCCGGGAGAGTAGTCGCAACCAGTTCACACCCTCCTGTTGATAGGGGCGTAGCGATGCCTTAAGCGCACGGCCTGGATTGGCCGCCTTCATCTGGGCGGGTGAACGCAACGCCTCCAGCTGAGAAGCGAGCCACTTGCCGGGCTGAACAAAAGACCACTCACGGCTCTCTTCTAGCTCATCGTGGCCCAGATCTGCGGGGGCGCCGGCCAACAGGCGCATTCCCTCGGCAAAGGTAAGGCCGCCCATGCCAGCCTCTGCTTCTACTGTTTTCCAGTGGGTCAGGGCCTCACTCAGCTTCTCCTGGTCCACCTCAACCCACTGTCCTTTAATAAAGGCGAGGCCATTTTCCGCCGCCATCAGTTTTTTCAGCTCGGCCTCGCTGAGCGCTTCATCACCCAGGGCTATATCGAGTTTGAAATCGAGTAGTGAATCGGTGTTGAAATCTTTCTTTTTGCTCCCACCGATGGTGACCCCGACACGGGGTCGGCTGCGTTTTTTCCACCAGTCCGGCAGTCGAACCACCACGCCGCACTGCTCGTACAGCGCTGCATCTTTAAGGAAGGCATACGCCTCACTGGGCGACCAGGCCAGCGGGTGATAGAGATCGCCTGTGTCAACCAGTTCTTTGATCACTGGGCTGGATTCAGCTGCGAGTTGTACGGGTGACAGTAGGCGGATCAATGCCTTCTTGTTTTTTGCACCGGCGTACTCTTGTAGGGCGCGGTTGAGCGGTTGATGACGAACGTGGCCCTGTGCCGAGAGTTCGGGGGCATAGGTCGCCATGAAAGCAAATGGGTAGTCAGGGTCATTTCTATTTTCTGCCAGATGGAAACAGACGCGCCCCACCTGATGCCATCGCGGTGCCTTTTTGGCCAGGAGAGTATCCAGTCCGCCGAGATTCTGAATCTCTTCACAAACCCAGCGATCCAGCACAGCGCGGATATCCTGTAGCACCGTAGCTGAAAGATATTCAGCTCCCTGCATGGGTGGCGCGCTTAGTAGCAGGGGTGTGGTTTCAACAGCAGTGAAGGGGGTTATAGGGTCAGGAGGATCAGCCTGTTGTGATTCAGTCGGAGTTAGCAGGCAGCGTTCACTCATATACTGGCAGGTAAAATTTCGCCAATAGTGTAGTGATGGGGTGAGGTTGGCACCGCTTTTTCTGGCAGCGAGCGAAAACAGACCTTCACCCACGCTGCGCGAAAATGCCCGCTCGATAGTTACATCGTGACGCTTATTATCGGTAGCGTCATCAGGGATTGATAAAAACATGTGCAGATGCCCCGAGGGCAAAAGACCAACATCAAAATTACTCACATCCAGTTTCCAACTAGCAATCTCGGTGCCCGTTCAAACGCTTTCATATTATTAGTAACCAGAATTAATCCCTTCGCCCTTGCGTGCCCGGCGATCATCATGTCATAGGGGTAGTATTTGATTGCTTTACTGACCATGCATGGCTTTGGTATAACTTTTTAAACGCTTGTCGAATCGTCGCAATTGGCAGATAAAGCATGAGGTGATTGTTCTTAAGAGGAACAAAACCAAACCTCATGTAATAACCGGTGGCGTTGTCATCTTTCGTGTCAGCGAACATGCCTACTAAACCGGCATCTTCCGATATCCGAACCGAGCGTTCCATTGTGTTTATTAACAGATTCCTCCCGAAACCGTTCTGCTGGTTTTCCCCGCATAATATGGCAAGCCTGGCAAGCCTGGCAAGTTTGGCGGTTAGCATAGGGTGAGGATAGCGCTGGAGTCGTGGATCCGGTATGTGACCTGGTACCACTTCACAAACAGTCAGTGTGTAGTAGCCAATGATTTTCTCAGGGAAGTCGTCATCGACAAGAACGAACGTTCTCGATATTTCGCGCTCGGCATGTCGCCGAGCGTGTTTTTTCAGAAATGTATTAAGATTCTCATTTCCGCATCAGCATCTAAACCAGCTTTTTTATAGTTAACTATGGCTGATTTTAATTCGCGATTTGGGACAGGGGGGTGTCCAGCATATCGAGAAATGATGCTGTATCCGCAGTGCTCAAGCGTATTATACGTTCTTGTTCGATGATCTGCTGAGCGGCATGATAAGCAGCCTGGGCCATGAACTGGGTTTCAGTTGCCCCCGAAATTCGGCAACCATTCTGATTGGCTCCTTGACGCGAGCGGTAAGCCGTGCTTCGCTTTTACCGTTAGGTAGTTCTTCTAAGACAGTTCTAGTGGTCATGATCCATATCTCAGTTCTATGTAAAGCAGCGCTAATTCTCTGGTGCCAAAATGGCACCATTTGTGTAAATTATCGGTTAACTTTTCTAAAAAATAAACTCATTAATTCATGGGCTTGATATAGCATTAATCAATGGATATAATGCGACATTAAGTGATGGTATATGTGCGACACTAAAGCGTGATATTTGTGGCGGGCAGTATGAGGGAATTATGGCAACATTTGGAGAATTGCTGGCAGCATCTTTGGAGCGGGTGAAGGCCGTTGCCCAGGACAATATTGTACAAGCGGTATCTCTTGGCCGTACCGACCGGGAGCGTTTGCTCAAGAATGGTTGGTTAACACCCATTATTCGCGGTTGGTATATTCTCGGTCACCCGGAAGGTCAGGGTGAGACCACCCAGTGGTACGCCTCTTATTGGCAGTTCGTGAGGTGCTATTTGGCCGAGCGCTTTGGCACAAACTATTGTCTATCGCCTGAGTCGTCTCTGGACTTTTTTCTTGACCAGAATAACGTACCTAAACAGTTGATGGTGGTTGCCCTCAGCGGTGGAACCACTAAAGTGGATCTGCCCCACGATACTTCGCTGCTGGCCTGGAAAGGCGATGTTCCGCAAGCGCGAGAGGTGATACAGGGTATTCAGGTCATGCCGCTGGCCAACGCACTATGCCGGGTTTCGCCCACATTTTTTAACCACGCCCCAGCATCCGCTGAAATTGCGCTACGTCTGGCGACACCAGCGGCGATTGCTCGTTACGTGATTGATGGCGGTCATTCTGTTGTTGCCGGTCGCATGATCGGAGCCTATCGTTTTCTAGGGGACGAGGCGGCGGCGGAGACAATCGCGATGGGTTTTAAGGTAAAGGGTGAGCGGATTCGGGAAGCAAACCCATTTACCATAGCGCAGCCGCTTTTAGGGTGTAAGCCGTTTCGTCCTCGTTCACCCTACGCAGCCCGTATCGAAGCCCTGTGGCAACAAATGCGTGAGCCGGTTATCGCTACATTTCCTAAAGCGCCCGGATTGCCCAGTGAGCCATCCCGGTATCTTGCTCAAGTTGAAGAGCGTTATCGTTTTGATGCCTATCACTCCCTCTCTATCGAAGGGTATCAAGTCAATTACGACCTGATTGAGAGAATCCGTAACGGAGAGTGGAATCCCGATGAGTCAGCGACTGACCACGATCAACGTAACGCTATGGCAGCTAAAGGCTATCACGCTGCGTTCAAGGCGGTTTGTTTCAGCATTGAGGCCATCTTTGAGAAGACGGAACCCGGGTCGGTCATAGAGCGGGATCTCTCTAAATGGTATCAGGCGTTATTTACACCCTCTGTTCAGGCGGAACTGGTACGCGCTTCTGATTTGGCAGGGTTTCGTAATAACCAGGTTTTCATTCGCGGAGCAGCCCATGTGCCGCCTCCCAAAGAGGCGCTAGTGGACGCAATGGAGGCACTGCTTAATTGCCTCAAGAATGAAGCCGAAGCTTCCGTGAGAGCGGTTTTGGGTCATTTTATTTTTGTTTATATCCACCCCTATATGGATGGCAATGGCCGTATCGGCCGATTTATCATGAATGCCATGTTGGCTTCAGGTGGTTATCGTTGGACGGTGATTCGTTCAGATAAAACCAGACGTGACCGTTATATGAACACGTTGGATATCGCATCATCTCAGCATGACATCAGCGCTTTTGCCCAGTTTATCGTGGAAGAGATGGCTGTGGACTGGGAAAGTGCCAAATAAGTCTTTTCTGAGGGGGGATAGAAGGTGGTTAGGGTTCATTAATTTAGCAAGCGAGCGCCTACCGCGTATCAAAGCTGCACCTCAGAGTGGATGATAGCGTATTGTTTGATCGTTCAGGTGGTATGTGTAAGTCCTATTGGGCCGTGTTTAAAACGTAGTTGTAATCCTATAAAAAGCCGGCTATTACCTCGTAACATATTGAATCTATATTAGAAGCCAACAACTTTCGATTTAACGAAAAACTGCGGTACAAGGTCGCATCCCCTTGGGGACGCCAAATACAAAACCCTCGATGCGCCAGCATCGAGGGTTTTTTATTTGGTGTGCCGAAAAGGGGTGAGAGCCCCGAATTAAATAGTCGACCCTGAAAAACCCACAAGCTCCTGACCAATAAAGAAAAAGAAGCTGGAATGAGATAAAATAACGTCCAGAAACCGGTGTTAATCGCAGTAAAACTGGACGAAAAGGACAGCGCG
>CALZMY010000090.1 GCA_945788675.1 uncultured Gammaproteobacteria bacterium
ATAATCATGATTGACGCCAAGACAATAGAAGAGTTCACCAGGCGCATCTCAGATGCGCTGCCACAGGGCGCACAGGTGTTACAACAGGATATTGAAAAGAATGTACGTGCTGTCGTCAGCAGTGGTTTTGAAAAACTCGACCTGGTTTCACGGGAGGAGTTTGAGGTACAGGCGGCGGTGCTGATGCGTACCCGTGAAAAACTGGAGGCGCTGGCAAAGCAGGTGGCGGCACTCGAGGCCAGCAGCAACCAGTAAAATAACAATCGTGGGTCTGTCACAGGAAGTGACGGGCCTGATGTTTTGAGTTTAAGCAATGGAATGCAGATATGTCACTTGCCACCCTTTATAGCCGCGCTCAGGCCGGTATCAACGCCCCGCTGGTGACCGTTGAGGTGCATCTTGCCAACGGCCTGCCGGCGCTTTCGATTGTCGGCTTGCCGGAAACAGCGGTGAAAGAGAGTAAAGATCGTGTGCGCGGCGCATTGATTAATAGCCAGTTTGAATTTCCCGCGAGACGTATCACCATTAACCTCGCTCCCGCTGACCTGCCCAAAGATGGTGGGCGCTATGATCTTGCGATTGCGCTCGGCATACTCGCCGCTTCTGGCCAGATTCCTGTCCAGCAGCTGGGTGACTATGAGTTTGTCGGTGAGCTGGCACTGAGCGGTGAACTGCGCCCGATCCGCGGTGTATTGCCGGTCTCGATGGCGGCGCGTGCCAGTGGCCGCACGCTGCTGGTGCCGATCGATAACAGCAACGAGGCCGCATTGGTGGAAGAGGCGACGGTGCTCGGCGCGCGCCACCTGCTCGATGTCTGTGGTCATCTGCATGGCAATAACCGACTCAGGCCACATGCCTATATAAATGATGGTGCAACCCAATGTGGTTACCCCAATCTCTCGGATATCCGTGGGCAACACCACGCCAAGCGTGCCCTGGAGATCTCCGCCGCCGGTGGTCACAGCCTGTTGATGATTGGTCCCCCGGGAACAGGCAAGAGTATGTTGGCGAGCCGTCTGCCAGGTATCTTGCCACGCATGAGCAAAGAAGAGGCGCTGGAATCGGCGGCGATCAATTCGATTAGTCACAACGGTTTTGTGCCTGAGACATTGAATCAACGTCCGTTTCGCACACCCCACCACACCGCCTCCGGGGTCGCACTGGTGGGTGGCGGCAGTCAACCGCGGCCGGGAGAAATCTCGCTTTCGCACAACGGCGTGATGTTTCTTGATGAACTGCCGGAGTTTGATCGTCGAGTGCTGGAAGTGCTGCGTGAACCGTTAGAGTCAGGGCGTATCACCATCTCGCGTGCGGCGCGCCAGGCGGAGTTTCCGGCACGCTTTCAACTGATCGCGGCGATGAATCCCTGTCCCTGTGGTTATCTTGGTGATAAAAATGGGCGTTGTCAGTGCAGTCATGAGCAGATTCGTCGTTATCGCTCGCGCCTTTCCGGGCCGTTACTGGATCGTATCGATATGCATATAGAAGTTCCCGCTGTGCCGTTCGATGAGTTGAAATCAGCACCAGAGCGTACGGAAGACCTCAGCAAGATGGCGCGAGAGCGAGTACAGGCTGCGCGCGACTGTCAGCTGGCCCGTTGTGGTAAGGCGAACCATGCGATGGGGATACGGGAGATTGAAGCGAGCTGCCAGCTTACTACTGAGAGTGCGCGCCTGCTGGAACAGGCGAGCCAGCAGTTAGGGCTGTCGGCACGGGTCTATCATCGCATTCTAAAAGTGGCACGCACGATTGCAGATCTCGCAGCGGTTGAGGCGATCACCACACAACATATCAGTGAGGCAATCTCGTATCGACGCCTCGATCGGCGTATTAGTTAGTAGCCGGGCTTGTCGTTATTTTAGAGGCGGAAAGATTGATTTTGTGAGAGGCGAGGTGGATATTCTGTTCGTCGACATGCAAAAACAGTGTCAGTATCTCATCAGCCGCTTGATCGCCGTACCGGGTACTCACCTGAAAGATATAGAATTTTCCACTGAAGACGGTATTAACCGTATTACTTTTGAAAGAGTACTTTGTCATCGGCCCCATTTCTTTTGCCTGATTCTGTAAAAACATTGCCCAATGGCCACGTTGTTCGGGTCTGTAGAGTTCAACGGCCTTGGCGAGTTCGCCATTTTGCAGCAACGCATAATAGTTTTCAGCAATCCGTTTCGCCTCATCTACATCACCTATCGGGACACTGCCAGAGGTGCATCCCGTCAATGCTACAAGCAGCACAGCGAGTGGTAATATAAGGCTTTTAAAATAATCGCTGCGAATCATGATCTCTCCCAAACGGCATAGTAAGTGTCTGGGCGTGATTATAGGTAAACCCTGCTTGTATTTATACTTAAATAAAGTCCCATTTATTTCGGCGGGGTTGTATTTACTGTGTAATAGCTGCAAATAGTCTGTTTTATTCGAGGGTCGTTCAGTGTCTGATTTTTATAAAATTAATCAGAGGTTCCTTAGGTATTGGGGCTGTTTTGGTGGGATATCCAGATCTTTTTGATGCTCTCGGAGAGGCCCATTGGGTCGAAGGGTTTGGGGATAACATCGAGGGCCCCCATGGCCTTGAAGTTTGCCACCTCATCGGGTTGAACCTTGGCGGTCATGAAAATGACAGGGGTTGCAGAAAAGAGACTCTCTTTGCGTAGTGCAGCGAGCGTACTCGGGCCATCCATGC
>CALZMY010000091.1 GCA_945788675.1 uncultured Gammaproteobacteria bacterium
CAAAGGTGCGTTCACTGGTGCCGGTGGGCGATCTGCAATCTCGGCTGATGGATCTAAGGCTCGATATCGAGCGCAGTCCATGGCCTGCCGGGCAGAGTGTCCGTATTGCGGTGCCGACGGCACAGGCAGTGAAGGCAGTAACGGTGCATCGTGATGCGGTGGTGCTGCGCCGCAGTGGTTCCTATCTCTATCGTGTGACGGCGGAAAACAGCGCCGAGCGGGTGAATATTTCGCTGGGGATCGCAGCGGGTGATTATATTCAGGTCTTTGGTGGACTGGTGGCGGGTGATCGCGTGGTGACGGTGGGAAATGAGCGTATGCGCCCCGGACAGCCGGTGAGCGTTAAGGGCGGAGCGGCAGAGTGAACCTGACCCGCCTCGCCCTCAGCAACCCGGTGGCGGTTGCGGTGGCATTTCTACTGATGTTGCTGTTCGGGCTGATCAGCCTTGAACGGCTACCGATCCAGTTAACCCCTGAGGTGCAGGAGCCGGAGATCAGCATCTCCACCGCGTGGCGTGCGGCGGCACCGGAAGAGGTCGAAGCTGAAATTATCGAGCCACAGGAGGATGCGTTGCGTGGCCTGCCGGGCGCCACCAGGATCTTATCTGAAGCGAGTCGTGGCAGTGGCAGGATCACGCTGACCTTTGTCGTTGGTACCGATATGCAGCGTGCGCTCTTGGAGGTGCTGAATCGGCTCAACCGCGTGGCCAAATACCCGGCTGATGCCAATGAGCCGGTGATCAGTTCAGTGGGTGGCGATAGCCGGCCGATTGCGTGGTTCATCATCAAACCGATTGACGGTAATGATCGCCCTATTGCCTCGTATCAGGACTACATCGAAGAGGTGGTGCAGAGTCGTTTTGAGCGTGTGCCGGGGGTGGCGATGTCTGAGGTGCGCGGGGGTCGCGAAAATGAACTGCGCATCACCTTTGACCCTTATAAGGCGGCGAACCTCGGCATTGAACTACCGGATGTAGTGACGTTGGTGGGGGCGGAGGATATCTCGGCCGGCTTTGCCGATGTGGGTAAACGTCGCTACACGGTGCGTTACACCGGTGCCTATACCGCAGAGGATCTGGGTGCGATGATCGTTAAGTGGCGCGAGGGTAGCCCGGTCTATCTGCGCGATGTGGCGAAGGTGGCAGTTGAGATGGTCGATCGCGGCAGCTTTGTGATCCAGAACGGCGATGCTGCGATGGCGGTCAATGCCCACCGCGAGACCGGTGTTAATGTGTTGCAGGTGATGGATGGATTGCGCGAGGCGGTGAGCGAACTCCGTGAAGGGCCGCTGCAACGTGCCGGCCTGTCGCTGGAGCAGGTCTATGATGAGACGATCTATATTGATCGATCGATCTCGATGGTGACCGGTAATCTGGGCTTCGGGATTTTGCTGGCGGTGGGAGTGTTGTGGTGGTTTTTCCGCAAATTCCGCGCGACGATGATGGTGGCGCTGGCGATTCCGGTCTGTTTACTGGGCAGCTTTATCCTGCTGGATGCGGTGGGGCGATCGCTGAATGTGATCTCACTGGCGGGGCTTGCCTTTGCGGTCGGCATGGTGCTCGATGCCGCGATCGTGGTGCTGGAAAATATTGTGCGTCTGCGCGAGAAAGGGGTTGCAGCGGAAGAGGCCTCTGCGCTCGGTACCAGTCAGGTGTGGGGTGCGCTGTTGGCATCGACCGCGACCACGGTGGCGATCTTTCTACCGGTGGTGTTTCTTGCCGATGAAGCGGGGCAGCTGTTTGCCGATCTGGCGATGACAATTGCGGTGGCGGTCTGTTTCTCGCTAATGGTCGCCTTGACGGTGTTGCCGACCACCGCCATGAGCTGGTTACGCGATGTCGAGATGGTAGATCCACATCGCCACTGGTGGGTGGCGATGACGGCGGGGGTGATGCGCATCACCGGGCCGCGAATGCGTCTGTTGTGGATTGTTGGGCTGCTGACTATACCGGTCGCGCTGGTCTATCTGATGTTTCCCAAGGCAGATTATCTGCCGGAGGGGAATCGTAATCTGGTATTCAGTTTTATCAACCCGCCGCCGGGGGCCAACATCGATTATATGGAGCAACAGATGGGGCAGGTGGTGGCCAATGAGATGGCGCCACATCTGAGCGGTGAGAAACAGCCGCATGTCGATAACTACTTTTTTGTCGCCTTTCCACGCGGCATGTTCATGGGCGCGCGTACGGTAGTGCCAGAGGAGACGGGACTGCTGGTGCCGTTGATCAATGGTGTGATTGCCGGATTTCCCGATACCATCGGTTTTGCCTTCAAGGCGTCCCTGTTTGGCGGACTGGGTGGTGGTCGTGCGATCGATATCGACATCCAGGGGCGTGATCTGGAGGCACTGTTGCAGGCAGGCAGCGCAGGTTTTATGGCGGTGCGCGAGGCTTTCGGTACCATGCCGCGCCCCTATCCCGGCCTCGATCTGGCCGAACCTGAGCTGCGACTGCTCCCTGATGAACGTCGCATCGCCGAGGTAGGCTGGAACCGTGGCGACATGGGCGGCATCGCACGTGCGCTGGGTGATGGCCTCTATGTGGCGGACTATTTCGATGGTGAAAAGCGTCTCGATGTGATCCTGCGAAGCGAGATGTGGGCCACTCCGGAGGAGCTGGAGGCGATCCCGCTGGCGACCCCGGAGGGTGGGATTCAGCCACTCAGCGAACTGGTCAATGTGGTACGCACGGCGGGGCCGGATCAGCTGCGGCGTATCGACCGTCGCCGTACCGTGACGTTACAGGTGCGGTTGCCGGAGGGGATGTCGGTGGAAGAGGGGATGGATTTGATCAAAACAAAGGTGACCCCCGCGATTGAAGCGGTACTGCCCGAGGATGGATTTATTTATTACGCTGGTTCGGCGGATAAATTGCAGACCACGCTGAAAAATATGGCCGGCACCTTCCTGCTGGCGATCGCGATCCTCTACCTGTTGATCAGCGCGCTGTTTCGTTCGTTCAAGGATAGCCTGCTGGTGCTGCTGACGATTCCTCTGGCCACGGTGGGTGGGGTGGCGACGCTCTATCTGATGAACCTGTTTGGCATCACGCAGGCGATGGACCTGCTGACGATGATCGGTTTTGTGATCCTGCTGGGGCTGGTGGTCAACAACGCGATCCTGCTGGTGCATCAGACCCGCGGTGCTGAGCGTGAAGGGCTGGCGCGTCGTGACGCGGTGGAACTGGCGGTACAGCTGCGCCTGCGGCCGATCCTGATGAGTACCCTGACCAGCATCTTTGGCATGTTGCCACTGTTGCTGGTACCGGGGGCGGGCACGGAGCTTTATCGAGGGCTGGCCGGGGTGATTGTCGGTGGCATGACACTCAGCACGATTTTCACGCTGATTTTGTTGCCAAGCCTGCTGCGGCTGGGCGAGCAAAAAAGGAGTGTGCAAAAAGACCTGCAGGTAGAGAATCAGTCATCCTGATACCGTTCCTGTTTCAATAAGTTTTTTGTTTTTCAGCTGGTTATCTGGCTTTAATAAATTTTCGTTGAAAGTGTGACGGAGATCACTCAGGACCATTGACCATGATCAAGCATTCTCAATTTAGATGTCGTGATTTTAGCGCTGACGCCGATAGCAAAAATAAGAGTGATTACCCTGGAAGTCAGATCTCTTTCCACGGTGAATACTGTATGAAACCGAAATTTGTGTCTGTTTTGTGTTTTAAGGATGTGCTGCGATGAATGCTGAAAAAACAAAAGAACCACTGTTGAATATCAAGGCGCGTATCGCGAAGCTTGACCGTTTGCCCGCGATGCCTGAAATGGCGCAGCAGGTGATTCAGCTGAGTGCAAACCCAGAAGCCTCAGTCAGTGACCTGGTCAAGATCGTTGAGATGGATCCTAGTCTTGCGGCGCAGGTGATGCGTTATGCCAGCTCGCCTTTTTTCAGCTATCGCGGCAAGGTCGATTCGGTACAGACAGCGGTGTCACGTGTGCTTGGTTTCAGCATGGTGATGAATCTGGCGCTGGGGGTGGCGACTGCCAGGCCTTTTAAATTGCCCAAAAATGTACCGCTTAATATGAGTGCTTTCTGGCGTCATGCAATTTTCAGTGCGGCATTGACGCAGGCGTTGAGCAGTGAACTGGCTGACGATATTCGTCCACCGGCAGGGCTCGCTTATCTTGCTGGCCTGCTACACAATTTTGGCCATATCCTGGTAGGGCATCTGTTTCGAAAAGAGTTTTTGATCCTTAATAAATTCATTATTGCCGAACCTGAAAAGGAACTGGTTGAAATCGAAAAACAGGTCTTCGGTTACGAACACGGACAGATCGGTGCATGGTTAATGGATGTGTGGAAGCTTCCCGAAGAGCTCATTGTGGCGACCAGAGAGCATAATAATCTCAATTATCACGGTCAGCATGCGGTCTATCCCCAGCTTGTTGCGTTATCAGACCGACTGTTGAAAGAGTACGATATTGGGGATGCCCCAAACAGCAGTATTCCTCAGTCACTGTTACAGTCGCTCGAGATTGGTGATTACCAGGCGCGGATGGTGGTGAATCGTGTGATGGAAGGGTGTGAAGGGCTGGATACCATGGCGCGTCAACTGGCATCGTAATCTACGCGCATCTATTATCTGTTATATTTCATCCACAATTGTTTATAGCTTAAGGAACCTCTGAGGTTCATCGATGTTAGCCTCCCTTTATAAAGGGAGGCTTTTGTTTATCTATCTAAGGTGTGTGCTTTGAGCATCTTCTTCGGCTTCTTCGATTCTCAGGCCACCAGATTCATTGGGGGCATCATCCTTGCCGCCGAGGTCTTTTTCTTCGAGGCTGATACGCAGACGTAGATTGTTTTGCGAATCGGCATTACGCAGTGCTTCATCAAGCGAGATGCGCCCCTCTTTATAGAGTTTGTAGAGTGCGGTATCGAAGGTTTGCATGCCGACGTTTTCAGATTTTTTCATCACTTCTTTGATCTGGTTGATTTCGCCCTTGAGGATGAGGTCATTGATCATCGGCGTGCCGAGCAGAATTTCGATCGCTGCCGCGCGTTTGCCATCGAGCGTAGGCACCAGGCGTTGCGAGACGAAACCACGTACATTCAGTGAGAGATCCATGAGTAGCTGATTGCGTCGTTCTTCGGGAAAGAAGTTGATGATGCGGTCGAATGCCTGGTTGGCATTGTTGGCATGTAGGGTCGAGATGGCGAGATGGCCGGTTTCAGCAAAGGAGATGGCGTGTTCCATCGTCTCGCGGTCGCGAATCTCGCCGATAAGAATGACATCCGGTGCCTGGCGCAGGGTGTTCTTCAGCGCTTCTTCATAGGTCAGCGTATCAACGCCGACTTCGCGCTGGTTGACGATCGATTTTTTGTGGTTGTGGAGGAACTCGATCGGGTCTTCGATGGTGATGATGTGACCGGCACTGTTGCTGTTGCGATAGTCCATCAGCGCCGCCAGTGAGGTCGATTTACCAGAGCCGGTGGCGCCCACAAACAGGATCAAGCCTCGTTTTTGCATGATGAGTTTACTGAGGATGGGAGGAAGCCCCAGGTCTGTCGTGTTTGGAATGTCGGTTTTGATATTACGAATGACAATACTGACCTGGTTGCGCTGCTGGAACAGGTTGACGCGAAAACGCCCGATGCCACGTTCAGAGATCGCAAGGTTCATCTCAAGCGTTTTTTCAAATTCACTCTGCTGTTCAGGGTTCATGATCTGGTAGGCGATCTCTTTGGCGCGTAATGGATTAACCATGTTTTTTTCAAGCGGTGTCAAAACGCCCTGAATTTTGGCACTGACGGGTGCCCCGACGGCAATATAAATATCAGAGGCGTCTTTTGCGACCATAAGTTTTAGATAGTCATTGAGTTCCATTATTTTTCCCTGAAAAAGTCTATTGGTAATGCAATTGATGCAAAATTTTATCGACCAAGCGGGGGGTTAACTTGAGGTTCAAAGAGCTGCGGCAGGCATGATTGCATCTGTCTGTATGGCTGACTTGCTAATACTGTTGTCGTGTATGATAGGGCATATAACGGTGCAGTATCTGCATCTTCAATCCTTTTGAATGCAATTATATTATGGTCATGCCTGAAACAATTGAGCTGAGCTCGCGCCTAGAGGCGCTTTATCCTGAGGCCTTTCCGACGGCCCTGCGTCGTCAGGTGGCGCACCACTGGGAAGGTTACCTTGAGCGCGCTGCGGAGATCGGCATTGAGCCGCCACACAATGCCGATTTTCTCAAGATATTGTGCCAGGTCTGGGCCTATAGTGAATTTGTGGCCAGTAGCTGTGTGAGTCACCCTGAGCTGTTTGACGAGCTAGTGCATGGCGGTGATCTGTTGATCGATTATCGTATCGATGAGTATCGGCGCAAGCTGGCGGCTGCGCTTGCAACGGTAAAGAACGACGATGAGCTGGGGCAAATACTTCGCCGTTTTCGGCGTTATGAGATGGTACGCATCGCGTGGCGCGACCTGGCCGGGTGGGCGGCGCTGGATGAGACATTACGAGACCTTTCGGCATTGGCGGACAGCTGTCTGGATGGCGCATTGACTAAGCTGCATGCGTGGCAATCCACAGAGGTGGGGGTGCCGCTGGGTGGGCAGTCGCAGCAGCCACAGTCACTGGTGGTGCTGGGGATGGGGAAATTAGGGGCGGGTGAACTCAATTTTTCTTCCGATGTTGATCTGATTTTTGCCTTTCCTGAGGCGGGGGAGACGCGCAGGCGTGGGCGTAAGCGGGATACAATCAGCAATGAAGAGTATTTTACCCGGCTCGGGCGTCGTTTGATCGCGGTGATCGATGAAACGACCGATGAGGGCTTTGTGTTTCGGGTCGACATGCGGCTACGTCCCTATGGCGAGAGTGGCCCTTTGGTGATGAGCTTCGATGCAGTGGAAGAGTATTATCAGTCGCAGGGGCGTGAGTGGGAGCGCTATGCGATGATTAAAGTGCGTTCGGTGGCGGGGGATGTGGCGCAGGGTGAGGCGCTGCTGGCGATGCTGCGCCCCTTTGTCTATCGCCGCTATCTCGACTTTGGTGCCTTTGCCGAGCTACGCGAAATGAAGCTGATGATCCGGCGTGAACTGGAACGCAAGGGCGCGCAGGAGAATGTCAAGCTGGGCCTCGGTGGGATACGCGAGGTGGAGTTTATCGGCCAGGCGTTTCAGTTGATCCGTGGCGGTCGCGAACCCGAACTGCAGCAACGCCCAATCCTGGCAGTGTTGCGGCAGCTGGCGACGAGCGATTATCTGCCCGCCTATGTGGTCGATGGGCTGATCGACGCCTACTGTTTCCTGCGCGACGTGGAAAATCGTTTGCAGCAATATGAAGACAAACAGACGCATCTACTGCCGGCCGATGACGAGGCACGTCAGCGGTTGGCGTTGTCGATGGGGTTCTCAGACTGGCTGCAATTTTCGGCGGCGCTGACTAAAAAACGCCGCCTGGTAGAGACACATTTTGAACAGGTGTTCGCTGCACCACAGGCCGAGGACGAGCGCAGTCACGATGATGAAACGCTGTCCGCCGTGTGGCATCGGCGGGTCGACGATGCACAGGCGGCGATGATCCTGCATGACAGTGGATATGAGGATGGTGTCGAGGTGTTGCGCCGTATCACACAGTTGCGAGAGGGGCTTGCCTGCCGTATGTCCGGCCCGGAAGGACAGGCACGACTGGATCAGTTGATGCCGTTGATGTTGGCGTCTGTTGCCAAGGTTGATGCGCCAGATGAAACGTTGATACGAATATTAAACCTGATTGAGGTGGTAGCACGGCGCACCGCCTATCTGTCGCTGCTGGTGGAAAATCCGATGGCGCTGTCACAGCTGGTGCGTCTCTTTTCCGCCAGTCCGTGGATCGCCGAGCTGTTGAGCCAGCATCCGATATTGATGGATGAGCTGCTCGATCCGCGCACGCTCTATGCGCCACCCTCCCGAACACAGATGACACAGCGGTTACGCGCTGAGCTGGCGCTGATTCCAGCAGGAGATCTGGAGCGTCAGATGGATGTGATGCGCGATTTTAAACAGGCCAATGTGTTGCGCGTGGCGGCGGCGGACCTGATGGATGCACTGCCACTAATGGTGGTCAGCGATCATCTCACATGGCTGGCCGAGGCGTTGTTGAAGGAGACGCTGACGCTCGCGGCAGATCAGTTACGTGTTAAGAATAGAAAAAAAGGGAAAGGATCGCAGCATAAAGGGGTGCCGACAGGCTTTATCGTAGTCGCTTACGGCAAGATGGGGGGGGTTGAGCTGGGCTATGGCTCAGATCTCGATCTGGTCTTTATTCATGCAACGCCGCAGGGTGATAAAAATGGCATCTTCTTTACCCGTCTCGGCCAGCGCGTGATTCATATGTTGAACACGCTGACCCCGGCCGGCGTGTTATACGAGGTCGACATGCGTCTGCGCCCTAGCGGGGATTCGGGGCTGCTGGTCAGTGATATCAGTGCCTTTGAGGAATATCAACGTGAAGATGCGTGGACCTGGGAACATCAGGCGCTGGTACGGGCACGTGTGGTGGGGGGTGATGCGACGCTGGCGGCTCATTTCGAGGCGGTACGGCGTGAGGTGCTTTCACGTCAGCGCGATGAGGCGACGCTGCGCCACGAGGTGCGTGAGATGCGCGAAAGGATGCGCCAGGAGCTGTCTCGTGGTGATGCCGGTCACTTTGATATCAAGCAGGATGCGGGTGGCATCGCAGATATCGAGTTTATGGTGCAGTTTGGTGTGCTGCGCTGGGCGCATGATCATCCGGAATTACTCGATTTCACCGATAACATTCGTCTGCTGGAGGGGTTTGGGCGCTGTGGCCTGATGTCCGCCGCCGATGTACTGCTGCTGAGTGACGCCTATCGTGCTTACCGTGCGCGTATTCATCGCTGTGCGTTGCAGGAGCAGGCGGCGTTGGTCGTTACAGGGGAGTTTGCCAAGCTTCGTACAGGCGTTGTGGCGCTGTGGCAGCGCTGGATGGAGGAGTCCAGTTGAGTCGGATTTGGCGTAAGGATGATTAATCTGGCAGAAAACCTGAGAAGAAAGTGGTTTCATGTCGTGAAAAGCAGCGACGATTTGGCTACAATTGCCCCCTTTGAATAAAAGAGCGACGGACAGTAGTTTATGAGCATGGTAAATATGGATGATCGTGATGGCGTGATCTGGATGGATGGGGCGATGGTTCCGTGGCGTGACGCCAGGGTGCATGTGTTGACCCACACGCTGCACTATGGCCTGGGCGTCTTTGAAGGAGTGCGGGCCTATAAGACAGATAAGGGCACTGCGATCTTTCGTCTCAAAGAGCACACTGATCGCCTCTTTCGCTCGGCGCATATTCTCAAAATGCCAATGCCGTATGATAAAGAGACGATCAATGAGGCGACTTGTGCCGCGGTGCGTGAAAACAGTCTGGATTCAGGCTATATCCGCCCAATGTGTTTTTACGGCTCCGAAGGGATGGGGCTGCGTGCCGATAATCTGAAGACCCATACCATGGTGGCCGCGTGGTCATGGGGGTCTTATATGGGCGATGAAAATATGGAGAAAGGGATTCGTGTGCGCACCTCTTCATATAACCGCCATCACATCAACGTGACAATGTGTAAGGCGAAGTCGAATGGCGCCTATATTAACTCGATTCTGGCACTCAACGAGGCGCTGGAGTGTGGCTGCGACGAGGCGATGCTGCTCGATACAGACGGCTATGTGGCGGAAGGCAGTGGCGAGAACATCTTTCTGGTGCGTGATGGTGTGCTCTATACCCCAACACTGACGGCGGCACTCGATGGCATCACGCGTGCCACCATCATGCAGATTGCGGCTGAAGAGGGTATCGAGGTGCGTGAAAAACAGATCACCCGTGATGAGGTCTATGTCGCCGATGAGGCTTTTTTTACTGGGACTGCGGCGGAAGTGACCCCGATCCGCATTGTTGATGGGCGTGATATCGGCAGCGGCACCCGCGGTCCGATTACCGAGAAGTTACAGACGCTCTATTTTGATTATGTGCATGGTCGTCGTGATGACCATCCTGAATGGCTGACACTCGTTTAAGGGGTTGGCTTAACTGTTTTTTTGAGGAGATCGTCGCTGTGAGTAATGTCGTTGAAGGTACCATCGAAGCCAATGCGCAAAACCGTTATGAAGTGACGACGGCTGATTTGCCGTTACACTGTCCGATGGATGGCATGAGTCTGTGGAATTCGCATCCACGTGTTTTTCTGCCGATCGAGGATGATGGCGGTGAGGCGACCTGCCCCTATTGCGGGGCGCATTACGTGCTCAAGAAGTAGGCGGTTACTTCTGCTGATAATCGGCGTAGGATTTTTCTTCGATCAGTTCTGAGCCCAGCTTTTCATTGAGTATGCGTTTGACCGCGGCGCGTTTGTCATTGGTGACGTAGACGGCGCGTGCCAGCTCAATAAACTGCTGATCGAATTCAGCGGCGAACTCTTTATCGCGAATATCGTCCTCAATCTTCCACAGCGCCTCGTTGATCGACTTGAGTTCCGCCATCTCGGCGCTGATGTCGATCTCCTTTGGCAGCATTTCGGCACAGATATCCTGCAGGATCTTCAGTTCGTGGTTGATATTGATTAGTTTGGCGGGATCTTTGATCTGCTCGGCCTTGATTTCGAGAATGGTGATTTTGTCGAGGCATTCGCCTGCAGAGACTGATACGCGGATATCCATGTGTTTTCCGAATTGATTTGGCAAAAATGTCATTATATACGGCCGCGTCATTCTGTACAGGTTATCCGGCACATACGCCTGCAATCTCTCCTGTGGATTGGTATCATATGGCAACGTTTATACATAAACAGAGAAAAGCCGCGCAGCGTATATGAAAGTAAATATTCCCTCTTTTGAGGCCGTCAGGGTGCTGGTGGTCGGTGATCTGATGCTAGATCGTTACTGGTATGGTGACACCTCGCGTATTTCTCCTGAGGCACCGGTGCCGGTGGTGCGCGTCGCTGATGCGGAAGAGCGTCCCGGTGGTGCGGGCAACGTTGCGCTCAATATCGCGATGCTCGGCGGCAGCCCGAGTGTGATGGGGCTGACGGGCACCGACGAGGTGGCCAATGCACTGCAAGCACGACTTGAATCTTCAGGGGTGAAGTGCGCCTTTGAACAGGATGAGGCCTACACGACGGTCACCAAGCTGCGCATCATGAGTCGACACCAGCAGCTGATCCGGCTCGATTTTGAAGACAGTTTTAGTGGTCACGATTATGTTGCGATGCAGCATCGCTATGAAACACTCCTGGCCGATATTGATGTCGTGGTTTTATCCGACTACGGCAAAGGGACATTGAGTGCCGTGGGTGGTTTGATCGCTGCGGCGCGTGCCGCAGGCAAGGCAGTGCTGGTCGATCCAAAGGGATCAGACTTCAGTAAATACCGTGGTGCGACACTGATCACCCCAAATCTGGTCGAGTTTGAGGCGGTGGTGGGGGCATGCCCTAACGATGAGGCGGTGGTATCAAAGGGGGAAGCGTTACGCGCCGAGCTTGGACTGGATGCGTTATTAATTACGCGTGGTGAAAAAGGGATGACGCTGTTATGTGAAGGCAAGCCAGTGCTGCACCTGCCGACACGTGCGCAGGAGGTCTATGACGTGACTGGTGCGGGCGATACCGTGATCTCGGTATTAGCCGCAGCCGTCGCGGCCGGACAGACACTGGCCGAGGCGACTGCACTGGCCAATCTGGGTGCTGGCGTTGTGGTGGGTAAACTGGGCACGGCGAGTGTCACCGTTGCCGAATTGCAGGCGGCGATGCGCGCGCAGGATGAGGTCGAGCGTGGTGTTGTCGATGAGTATCACCTGGAGAAACTCGTCAGAGATGCGCAGTCCCATGGCGAGACCGTAGTGATGACCAATGGTTGCTTCGATATTCTGCATGCAGGCCATGTCTCATATCTGGCGGAGGCGCGCAAGCTGGGAGACCGTCTGATTGTGGCGGTCAATGACGATGCGTCGGTGAAACGTCTGAAAGGCGATGCGCGTCCGGTCAATAGCCTGTCGCAGCGCATGGCGGTATTGGCGGGGCTTGAGAGTGTTGACTGGGTCGTCTCCTTTTCTGAGGAAACGCCGGAGTGGCTGATCTGTCATGTGATCCCCAATGTACTGGTTAAAGGCGGCGACTACCGCCCTGAAGAGATTGCTGGCGGCAAATGTGTGATTGAGAATGGTGGTAAGGTTGAGGTGCTGGGTTTTATCGAAGGTTGTTCGACGACCAATGTGATTGAGGCGATTCGACACGGTGTCGAACAGCAGGCTGATTAAGATTTTTGAGGATTGATTGATGATTATTGTGACCGGCGGTGCGGGCTTCATTGGCAGTAATATCGTGAAGACGCTGAATGAACGTGGCCGTGAGGATATCCTGGTGGTGGATGATCTCAAGGAGGGCGCCAAGTTTCGCAATATTGCCGACTGTGAGATTGCCGATTACTGGGATAAAGATGATTTCCTGGCGTTTATAGCGAGTGGCAAAAATTTTCCTGTGACCGTCGATGCGATCTTTCACGAAGGCGCCTGTTCTGCGACTACGGAGTGGGACGGTCAATACATGATGCGTAATAACTTTGAGTATTCAAAGGCGTTGTTGCACTACTGCCTGGAGCACAAGATACCCTATTTATATGCTTCGTCTGCATCGGTGTATGGTGCTGGCCCTGAGTTTAAAGAAGAACGTCAGTTTGAAGAGCCGTTAAATGTTTATGGCTACTCGAAATTTCTATTTGATCAGTATGTGCGCCGCATCTTGCCAGGTGCTGAGAGTCAGGTGGTGGGTTTCCGATATTTCAATGTCTATGGGCCGCGCGAGCAGCATAAGGGGAGTATGGCAAGTGTTGCCTTTCACCTGAATAATCAACTACTGGCCGGTGATGAGACGGTGCGCCTGTTTGAAGGGTGTGACGGCTATGGAAATGGCGAGCAGCGTCGCGACTTCATCTATGTCAGTGACGTGGTGGATGTGAATCTATGGTGTTTTGATAATCCTGCCTGTTCTGGTATTTATAATCTTGGTACCGGGCGTAGCCAGAGTTTTAATGATGTCGCTAATGCAGTGATCAGCTATCACAAAAAGGGGCGACTCGAATATATTCCGTTTCCCGATCATCTCAAGGGAAGCTATCAGAGTTTCACCGAGGCTGATATGGGGGCATTGCGCGCCGCTGGCTACAGTGCAGAATTCAAGACGGTTGAAGCGGGCGTACATGCCTATTTAGAATGGTTGAATCGTTGAGTGTCTCTGGCCTGCCTGAGTGATAATGAGATCGACTGAACCTCAGCGTCTGCTGGTGGTTGGCCCGTCATGGGTTGGCGACATGGTGATGGCGCAGAGCCTGTTCATGACGATTCAACAGCGCTATCCCGGCGCATTGATCG
>CALZMY010000092.1 GCA_945788675.1 uncultured Gammaproteobacteria bacterium
GCTTGTTTTATAAGTGGTTAATGCTAAAGGGGTCTTCTGAATTTAGTGATATTTGAGAGGGGATATTAAGGCTTATTTTCGTTATTAATGTGGTATGACTTGACCGCTGTCACGCTTGCACTTAAGCTTTATTTTTTGCGTCAGTTTACTTTGGGGGGAAGGGGATATGACAGCAGCACTAGTGGCGATATTTTGTCTGATTTTAGGGGTGGTATGCGGACTGCTTTTTGGTAGAGCGACCAATGCTCCTTACCAGGAGGCGCAAAGCTTGAAAGATTCGCTGGAACAAGTACAGTCTGAGTACGATGCTTATAAGTCAGAAGTGACTCAGCATTTCACAAAGACAGCTGAACTTGTCAATTCAATGACGGATAACTACCGTAATGTTCATACCCATCTTGCAAGCGGCGCACAGACTCTGTGTACAGGGGCCCTTCAGTTAGAGTCTATGAATGACAAAGAGGCGCTGGAAGCCCAGGCTGAAGAAGTGGCAGAACCAGTGACGACAGAGGAGCCAACGACAGAAACGGCCACAGCGGAGGCGTCACCGAATGATTCCACTGTCAATGAAGAGGAAATAGAAGTAGCAGCAACTTCGACCGAAACCGAAACTGATAGCAAGGTGGAACAGATCAAGGTTGATGCGGGTACCGTGAAGGTGGAAGAGGCAACCGATGTAGAGGCAAAGTCTGGTGAGGGGGTGCCAGCTGAATTATTGGCTGATGCAGCGGCTACGGAGCAGAAACAGAGCGAAGGTCGTGTTCACTGATTGGACTGTCAGTAATCATAGCTGTAAAAAAGGGGCCTAACGGCTCCTTTTTTATGCGTTTCTTTCTAGTGTAATGAAACTATAAGGGTAGTGATTTTTGTTGTCAGCATCACAATCGATACGTTCGATCTCGCGCCATTCAGCATCATCCAACGCTACAAAATAAGCGTCACCATCAAAAGAGTGGTGAATAGTGGTGAGATATATGCGTTGTGCGATTGGCAACGTCTGTTGATAAAATGATGCGCCACCAATAATCATGGCTTCAGATGCGTCATGAGTCAGTGCAAGTGCTTCATCGATACTGTTCACGACGTGGCAGCCTTCTGCGGAATACGATCTGTTATTGGTGATAATGATATTGGTGCGCCCGGGAAGTGGACGACCGATCGATTCAAAGGTCTTGCGTCCCATCAGGATTGGTTTGCCCATCGTCACTGACTTGAAGTGTTTAAAGTCAGCAGGTAGATGCCACGGCAGGGTATTGTTGATACCAATAACACGATTGGATGCCATTGCGGCGATCAGAGATATTATCATTGTCTATACCGCAACAGCTGCCTTGATATGAGGATGTGATTCATAACCGTTTAGTTCAAAGTCTTCAAAGCGGAAATTGAAAATAGATGTTATCGCTGGATTGATCTGCATGGTTGGCAGTGGATAGGGTGTACGAGATAATTGTAATTCAGCTTGATCAAAGTGATTTGAATAGAGATGGGCATCTCCGAGGGTATGGATAAATTCACCTGGTTCAAGCCCCGTTACCTGAGCGATCATCATAGTGAGTAGCGCATAAGATGCAATGTTAAACGGCACACCAAGAAAAATATCAGCACTGCGCTGATAGAGCTGACAAGAGAGCTTGCCATCGGCAACATAAAACTGGAAAAAGGCATGGCAGGGCGGCAGCGCCATATTTTCGATTTCGGCGACATTCCATGCAGAAACAATCAGGCGACGTGAGTCGGGGTTGGTTTTAATCTGTTCGATGAGATTAGAAACCTGGTCAATTTTTTCGCCATTCGGAGTCGGCCACGAGCGCCACTGCGAACCATAGACAGGGCCAAGATTACCGTTTTCATCAGCCCATTCATCCCAGATTTTGACACCGTTTTCCTTCAAATAGCGGATATTGGTGTCTCCAGAGAGAAACCATAGCAGTTCATGGATGATACTGCGAAGGTGTAATTTTTTTGTTGTGACAAGCGGAAACCCTTCGTTGAGGTCAAAGCGCATCTGGTACCCAAAAACGCTTTTGGTGCCGGTACCAGTACGGTCATCTTTATAAATGCCGTGTGTTTTTACGTGATGTAACAGGTCGAGATACTGCTGCATTAAAATGATTTCCCGCTAAAGAGTGATTGTCTGTTTTTTATAGGCCCAGATAAGCAGGCCAATGCCACCGAGGATCATGGGCGCTGATAACAACTGTCCCATCGTGAGCCAGTCAAAGGCGAGGAAACCGATGTGGTTGTCCGGCGTTCGAAAGAACTCTACGATTGAGCGGAAGATGCCATAAAAAAGCAGGAACATTCCAGAGACCGCCATCGTAGGGCGAGGCTTTCTGGAGTATAGCCACAAGATAACAAAGAGTGCCAGGCCTTCGAGCAGCGCCTCGTAGAGTTGAGATGGGTGGCGAGGCATCATCCCCGGGCGTGGTGCCATGGCCCAGGGGAGGTCTGAAACGCGCCCCCATAGCTCACCATTGATGAAATTTCCGATGCGCCCGGCACCGAGGCCAAGAGGTACCAGTGGGGCGATGAAGTCTGTAATCTGAAAAAAGGTTTTGCCATGTTTACGCCCAAAAAACCACATCGCCACCAGCACACCAATTAAACCACCGTGAAAAGACATGCCGCCTTGCCACACATAAAATATCGAAATGGGATCATCCAGGCGATTGGCGAGATCGTAAAAGAGGATATAGCCAAGGCGTCCACCGACTACAACACCGATGGCACCATAAAAAATCAGATCGCCAATCTGCTCGGTATTGAACAATGCACCTGGTTTTTTGGCACGAATTGAACCTAGCCACCACGCAGAGGCGAAGGCGATCAGGTACATAAGGCCGTACCAGTGAATTTTCACCAGACCTAGGTCAAGGGCAACAGGGTCAATATTGGGGTGGATCAACACGCTTGAAGTGTCCTTATCTCTTTGATTTACAGTGTTAATTTAGAATATGACGGCTGTAAATAAAAAAACATTGATCAGAATGTAGTGGTAAAAAAACAGTATAACGGTTGATTTAGCGAGATCAAAGATAACATTAATGTCCTATCGCTTTATTTTCCTAGCAGAAAAAAGGATAATAGCGCGCTCGAAACAATCTCAGCGCCCGCACCAACGCGCTGTTTCCGGAAGGATTCCTGCCAATGGCCAGCCGGGTAGTAAACACCTCGTCGGCGGCTGTTAATGGCAAAGACGGTTTATTTTTAAGTAAAGAGGAAGCACCCATGCATATTGGTGAAACGATTACACAATTCATAATTGAAGAGCAGCGTCGTGTTGGCGGTAATGGCGACTTCACTGCACTACTAAACGATGTCTTTACCTCATGTAAGGCAATTTCCGGTGCGGTTAACAAGGGTGACCTGATTGGTGTCCTGGGTAGCGCAGAGAGTGAAAACGTCCAGGGCGAGACGCAGAAGAAACTCGACATCATCTCAAATGACATGATGATCAATGCCAACATCTGGGGTGGTCACCTTGCGGCGATGGCCTCTGAAGAGATGGACGATATTTATGAAATTCCTGGCCAGTACCCACGCGGTAAATATCTGCTGGTATTTGATCCATTGGATGGCTCATCAAACATCGACGTTAACATCTCTGTGGGTACCATCTTCTCTATCCTGCGCTGTGCAGATGGCGTTGAAAATCCAACCGCTGAAGACTTTATGCAGCCAGGAACTGAGCAGGTTTGTGCCGGTTACGCGCTGTATGGTCCTTCAACCATGATGGTCATGACCACCGGTCACGGAGTTAACGCCTTTACCCTGGATCAGAGCGTGGGCGAATTCATCCTGACTCAGAAGGATATGCAGATTCCAGAAGATACTCAGGAGTTTGCGATCAATGCATCTAACCAGCGTTTCTGGGAGGCACCTGTTCAGCGCTATGTTGAAGAGTGTTTAGCCGGTAAAGATGGCAATGCACGTGATAAAAACTTCAACATGCGTTGGGTCGCATCGATGGTTGCTGAAGTACATCGTATCCTTACCCGTGGTGGCATCTTCTTGTATCCAAAAGATTCAAAAGATCCTGCGATGGCCGGTAA
>CALZMY010000093.1 GCA_945788675.1 uncultured Gammaproteobacteria bacterium
ATACAATTTTAATCGTTAAATTATTGAGTTATGTAATTAATTATCGGTATTTGAATGTGGAACTTTATGAAAAATGTTTTTATTTATTTTGTTTTGCTAGGGAAATAATTTTTTCTGGAATAGCGTCAAGTGAAAGCACGCTATCAACGCAACCTAGTTTCACTGCTTCGCCGGGCATGCCCCACACTACACTTGTATTTTCATCCTGTACGACAGTTCTTGCTCCCGCATCATGTAATTCCTTCATACCTTCTGCTCCGTCATTTCCCATGCCCGTAAGTAAAACGCCGATAGCATTATGACCGATATTCTGCGCGACAGATCTAAACATTACATCGACGGAAGGCCTGTGCCTGTTAACGGCGGGACCATCGTTTAGGCGGCAAATAAACCTTGCTCCATTACGTTCAATAAGCAAGTGATGATTACCTGGCGCAATATAGACGTGCCCAGGAAGGACCTGCTGTCCATCATGTGCTTCATAAACGGTCATTGCAGAGCAACTATTCATTCTTTTTGAGAATGCTCCGCTAAATGCCTCAGGTATGTGCTGTGAGATTACGATTCCAGGTGCATCAGCGGGCATCTTTACCAGGACTTCTTTGATTGCCTCTGTACCGCCAGTAGATGCTCCGAGTGCGACGATAGTATCGGTTGTTTTAAAGTGGCGTTTACCCGGCCGATTTTGTTTTTCGAGTATTACATCAGCTGAAAGTCTTGGTTCTACATCCTTGATCGAATTAGGTTGGCTAGTGATCGCATGCACATTGGCCTTTGATGCCGCTTTGACTTTACTAATGATTTCGAGTGTGTAGTCAGGTAAGGAGTGAGAAATATCTATCTTTGGTTTGGCAACAAAATCAATAGCACCGGCTTCTAATGCTTCTAGAGTGATATCGGCACCTTTTTCTGTGAGTGATGATATCATAATGACAGGTACTGGATGTAGGCGCATCAGGTTACGTAGAAATGTAATACCATCCATGCGTGGCATTTCAACATCGAGGGTGATGACATCTGGATTTAGTTTTTTGATCTTATCACGCGCAGCAAATGGATCCTGCGCGGTTCCAACGATCTCAATACCATTGTCTGTACTAAGTATTTCACTAAGTAGCCGCCGTATCAGAGACGAATCATCAACAATAAGTACTTTTATTTTATTATTTGTCATTAGTACCCCTTCAGAACAGCTCTATATCACCTTCAACAGGTTTCTTAACAAGATCTTTCATGTAATCAGTTTCACGTTCTATGACAGTCTCATTGTGAAGTGTCCTAAGCTTTTTGACTCTCACACGACCGGATTCTGGAAAATAATAAACTTTCCTGGGGTGGGCGGAGCCAACATCGCTAGTGAGGAGGTTGAGCCCTTCAGTCTTGACATAGGAAATAGCGAATTCAATATTGCGTTCACCAACATCTGTCATATTCCGGAGTATTTTTCCACCGCCAAATATTTTAACTTCTAGGTTATTTTTTTCACCGCCGTTTTTTAGTATCTCATTGATCAACATTTCCATGGCAAAGTTTCCATATCTGGCTGATTCACTAATATCTTTTCCACTTCCACCATTATCGGCGGGCAGCATGAAGTGGTTCATGCCTCCTATTCCTCTTTGTGGGTCTCTAATACAAGCAGAGATACAAGAACCAAGAACGGTTACAATTGCTTCATTTTCTTTAGTGACATAAAATTCACCTGGAAGAATTTTTGCTGAAATAATATCGTTATATTTATCCCAGTAACGATTTATCTGGGAAAAACCTGGTAGGCATTTTTCCATTTTTAATTCTTTTGTGCTGCCGAATGCCATCAGATAATCCTCATTTCGTTTTTGTATAAATAGTCTGGCCAAGTAACTTAAAACGATCAGATACCTTGAACAGTGATTCAGAGTGTCCAATAAACAGGTGCGCATTATTTTTTAGGACATTCGCATATCTATCAAAAAGTACTTTTTGTGTCTCTTTGTCGAAATAGATAACAACATTCCTGCAGAAAATAAAATCAAATGGCCCTTTTGTTGGCCATTCGCGTAGAAGATTGAGTTGTTTAAAGGTGATTAACTCCTGAAGCTCAGGACGAACTCGAACAGTCCCTGTATTATCGCCTTTGCCGTTTAAAAACCATCTTTTTTTTCTATTGCTGGATAATCCATCAATTCGCTCACTACTGTAAACTCCCCTGCTTGCAGTATTTAATACATCAGAGTCCAGGTCAGTTGCCAGGATTTTTATATCCCAGGTATCATTGACAGATATGGTCTCTTTTATTGCAATGGCAAGTGAGTAGGGTTCTTCGCCAGTTGAACAGCCAGCTGACCATATTCTGATCCGTTTATCACGAATATTGGTTTTCATAATATCCGGTATCAGGGTTTTTGATAGGTACTGAAAATGGTGCTCTTCTCTGAAAAATGAAGTCAAGTTTGTAGTGATAGCATTTGTGAACTTAATGAGTTCAGAGTCGTCGCCACCTTCGACAAGATTACAATAATCAGAAAACTTATCGATGCCAAGGTTTCTCAGTCGTCTTGAAAGGCGACTGTAGACCATGTCTTTTTTTGCGTTAGATAGCGATATGCCTGTATGATTTTTTACCAGGTTTCTGACTTTGTCAAAGTCTTTGTCAGTAAAATCGAAATCGCGAACTTTTTCCATGTTATGTTTAACTCATTTATTATACTAGTGTGAATTAGAATTCTGTCCATTCGTTATTATCTATTGCAGCGAATTAATTTTTGTCTAAAGAGTTCTTGTTGGCTGCTATGCTTGTTCGTGATTTAGCGGCATTATTTAAAGCAGGTGTTTATTGCTTTGTTACTGGGGTTTCATGATCAAACATCATCACCGAAAAACTCCATAAGTTCAGATAGTCCTTTAGACTGTTCATTCATAGATTCACTGGCAGCGGAGGCTTGTTCTACCAGTGCTGTATTTTGTTGTGTCACTTCATCCATTTTAATAATGGCTCTATTTACCTGGTCGATGCCGCTGGACTGTTCCAGGCTTGCGGCGGTAATTTCAGCAATTATATCGCTTACTTTTTTAACAGAAGTTACAATTTCGTCGAGTGTTTTACCCGATTCGTCGACAAGCTTTCTACCTTCATCAACTTTTTCAACGCTATCTTTAATTAGAGCTTTGATCTCTTTAGCAGCTTTGGCACTACGTTGTGAAAGATTCCTTACCTCACCAGCAACAACTGCAAAACCTCTGCCTTGCTCACCTGCACGTGCAGCTTCTACTGCAGCGTTTAGTGCGAGAAGATTGGTCTGAAATGCAATTTCATCAATAACACTGATGATGTCTGCTATTTTTTTGCTACTACTGTTAATCGCTGTCATTGCCGATACTGCATTCCCAACAACGCTGCCTCCTTTCTCTGCTTGCTCACGCGCACCACTAGCGAGCTGATTGGCCTGATTCGCATTATCAGCGTTTTGTCTAACGGTTCCTGTAAGTTGTTGTATGCTTGAGGCGGTTTCTTCAAGCGAAGATGCCTGATCTTTTGTGCGTTGACTAAGGTCCCGGTTGCCCTGTGTAATTTCATTTGCACTGGATGTAATCATAGAGGCAGAAGATCTGATGTTACTGACCATGCTTCTTAAATTATTAACAGACGTATCGACAGCCTTCTGCAGTACTGAAAACTCACCTTGAAATGTACCATTCATATTTTGAGATAAGTCACCTTTGGAAAGTGCGGTGATAACGCGTGTTCCTTCCTGAATCGGGTCAACGACAGCATTTAACATCTGATTTATACCGACGGACAGGTTTTTCATAAACCCTTCATATGATGATGTATTGAGTCTTTTTGATAGATCACCTGCAGAAGCAGAGTCAATTAATTCTTCCATTTGACGCTCCGCATCTTTCTGTTCAGTTATATCTCTCCATTCAATCATGCTGCCCATTAAAATTCCCTGCCCATCAATAATTGCTGTGGCATTGACCTCGAACTCAACATCTGAAACCTTAATCTCTGATTTTACTGGAAGATTTTCTTTGTTTCCGAGTAGTGCGCGTTGGTGTGATGGGTTTTTGTGAAATTGATCGATACATTGCCCAACAAGATTGTCAGCATTAAATCCAGGAAATAGATCTTTGAGTACTGACTCGCGTTTCTTCAGCATTTTTATGACAGCAGGATTTGCATATGTGATTGTCAGATCAGTATCACACAGCATTATGTTTGTTTGAGCACCGTCAACTGCTGACTGTAGTCTTGTAACTTCTAATTCTTTCTTACGTTGTTGCGTTACATCTGACCATTCAAGGGAATTCCCTATGTACGTACCACAATCATCGTGTATTGCATTTACATTGATTCTGAACTTTAGTGGACCAACGGTAATATCTGTAGAGTAGGGAAGGTTTCCGGGATTACATAAAAGCTGGCGTTGATGAGCAGGGTTATGATGGAATACATTAATACATGTGCCGATCAAACTACTTACATCAAATCCAGGATAAACTGATTTTAGTAAAGTCGAATGTGTTTTAAGAAGAGATACGGTCGAATCATTTGCATAAGTCACGATGAGATCGCGATCAATTATCATGAATGGTGTCATAGCATTATCAACTGCTGCTTGCATGCGCAGTGCATTCATGTATTTGACTTCATTACTCTCTGATTGAACTGGTGCTCTTTGTAATGCCAATGTTGAGTCCTCCATTACCCAAAAGCCACATATAATTAAAGGGGCTATTCCGTTTATTGTTAACCCCTATGTGTTTGTATTTTATTAGTTTATCGCTTTCGATTGATTTCATTCATAACATCAAGTGGTGTTTGTTATGTTGCCGAGGTTATATGATGTTATTTATTGATTCTCCTATCCATACCATGCTACGTTCGAGAGTATCTGTTCAAAAATACGTTCGTTGTCGTTATTAAGTCTTGTGAGTTTAGTAGTTGTTTTAACATTAGCATGATGTCTATTATTACTTATGCTATGCAAGGGTTTTTTGTTGTGGTCTGACTTGGGTCGACCACAATCTACTTTTCTCATTTTTTATTAGATCCTTTGGTGTTAGATTACTGCAGCAATGTGTCGGTATGATCAATAACAGCGCTGTTTAGTAACTTATCTATTTCAAGGACTATCACCATTTTTTCTTCTACGGTAGCAAGTCCTTTTACATAATCTATACTTATTGTCCCAAAGTCTGGTGGTGGCTTCATCTCTTCCGTAGCAACGTTATACACATCTGATACTGCATCTACTACAATACCCATCGTGCGATTCCCATTGTCACTGGTAACCTTAAGTACTATAACGACTGTGGTAGCACCATAAGGTATGGCGTCAAGTGAAAAACGATCTCTAAGATCGACGATAGGGACGATCGTTCCACGTAGATTGATGACACCTTTTATATAGTCTGGTGTGTTAGGTATAGATGTCACGCTATCCCATCCTTTGATCTCTTGTACTCTGAGAATATCGACACCATATTCTTCACCAGCAAGAATAAAGGTCAGGTATTGATCGGTATCTGTCATGACATCTACAGAAGTGTTGCTGTCAATTAGTTGCGGTTCACTCATATTATATCTCCTTATGCCACGGCCAGAACACTGTTATCCGGACTATTGTTTGGTGCGGATGTATTTCTTGATAGGTCGATTAATCCGTCGACATCAAGAATTAACGCGACTGTGCCGTCGCCAAGAATAGTTGCGCCAGAAACACCATCGACACGTTGATAGTTTGTCTCTAGACTCTTGATAACCACTTGTTGTTGCCCCAGAAGTTCGTCTACTAACAGGCCTGCTTTTTTCCCATCGCCTTCGACAACCACTAAGAGTCCGCCTTCAAGACTTTTCTTTTCAACATTTATTCCAAACATCTCGTGCATACGTACTATTGGAATATAGTCATCTCTTACTTTGTAAAGCTCAGTCTGCCCAGCAATGTTATTGACAAACTCTTTCTTTATTTGTAAAGATTCGACAATTGATACTAGTGGTGTAATAAATATCTCATCACCAACGCAGACAAGCTGTCCATCCAGAATAGCTAATGTTAGTGGTAGGCGTATAGTAAATGTAGTGCCTTTGCCTTCTTCTGATGTGACGTCGATGTTACCACCGAGTTCTCTGATATTTCTTCTCACGACATCCATTCCTACGCCTCTTCCAGAAATATCGCTTAACTGCTCAGCCGTTGAAAAACCAGGCTGGAATATAAGATCATATATTTTGTCATCAGAGAGATGCTCATCGCTGCTAATAAGGCCTCGTTCAATGGCCTTGTTTTTTATTCTATCTTTGTTGAAGCCCGCACCATCATCTTTTATCTCAATGATGATATTGCCACCCTTATGAAATGCATTAAGCTCAATCACACCAGTTTCGGGTTTATTTGTTTCTTTTCTTGCCTGAGGCATTTCAATGCCATGATCAATAGAGTTTCGGACAAGATGGACTAGTGGGTCACCGATTTTTTCCATGACAGTTTTATCAAGCTCAGTATTCTCACCTGTAGTCCTCAATTCGATTTTTTTATCAAGTTTCTGGCATAGGTCATGCACCATTCGAGGGAAACGATTAAATGCAAAGCTTATCGGGAGCATGCGGATGCGCATAACGCTTTCCTGAAGTTCCCTTGTATTTCGCTCCAGTAGAGTAAGGCCATCACGCAGCTTTTCCATTCTGCTGTTATCAAAATCATCGAAATCGCAGTCTAGTTGCCCAATCATAGATTGGGTGATCACTAATTCTCCTACCATATTTATTAATGCATCAACCTTGTCTATGCTGACTCGAATAGAAGCACTACTATCTGTGCTCGCAGTAGACTTTTCAGTAACTCCTGGTTTTGCCACTTGTCGCTTAGCCTGGCTAGAAGGCTCCGATGATATGTTTTCGGTACCTTGCTCATTTTCCCTGTCTTGTGTCTCTGATGACATAGCCGTATCATCAGTACTTGATACAATCTCGCTAATTTCAAGATCACACTCATCAATCACCCACTCGAAAACTTCCTTGACCAGGTCGATTTCCACGTCTGTTTTAAGTGTTAAATCCCAGGAAAGGTATGACTCTTCAGGGTCAAGGTCAGCTAGAGTGGGTAACTGTGATATATCTACAATAACAGTCAATTCTCCAAGCTCCGAGAGCTCCCTGAACATTCTGACTGGATCATTTCCTGTCTTTAGCATGTCGTGATGAGGTTTGAAATTTATCTTCCAACCACTTCGCTCGGATATTGACTCTGTTTGACTATTTTCGTTGTGCTCGTCATTTTCGGTAGAAATGTTACTTCCACCCTCTGATGAGAGAATTTTTTCGAGAGATTTATGCACAACCGCTACACGCTCTGAATCGACAGGTGTTTTGTCTCTTGCCGCAGCGAGCAGTTCGCGCAAGCAATCTAC
Source organism: uncultured Gammaproteobacteria bacterium (assembly GCA_945788675.1). Taxonomy (GTDB): domain Bacteria; phylum Pseudomonadota; class Gammaproteobacteria; order SZUA-140; family SZUA-140; genus SZUA-76. The sequence continues at coordinate 7,396 of CALZMY010000093.1, forward strand.
CGATTGTAGCAATGTGTCGACAGATTTCTGAGTAACGTCTCGTGTACCATCTCGCATTTCATCGAGCAGGGTTTCCATGCCGTGAGTGAATTCTGCTACGTCGGTAAAGCCGAATGTTGCGCTGCCACCTTTAATGGAATGAGCGGCACGGAAGATCGAATTTATTGTGTCATTATCTGCAGCACCAATGTCGAGATTAAGCAGCCCTGATTCCATTATATCCAGACCTTCGAAGCTCTCTTCAAAAAAGGTCTCGTGAAATTGAGTGATATCAATGGCCATCGTATTTTACCCTAGAACTTTGCTGATGGTTGCGAGTAACTGATCTGGGTCGAATGGTTTTACTATCCAGCCTGTGGCTCCAGCATCTTTTCCTTCCTGCTTTTTATGTGGAGCGGACTCTGTCGTTAGCATTAAGATAGGTGTGAACTTGTAGTCTGGAAGATTTCTTAATTCTTTAATTAACGCAATTCCATCCATATTAGGCATGTTGACATCAGTTATAACAAGGCTGACCTTGTTCGCTTTTGCAGCTTGTAGGCCATCCTGTCCATCCACTGCTTCAACGACATCATGCCCTGCATTCTTTAACGCAAATGACACCATTTGACGCATTGATGCCGAATCGTCAACCGCTAGAATACTGGCCATAACTTCTCTCCTCCGTGCTTGTTCAGTACTTAAATAAGGTCTGATAATTTCCGTTAGCTATCACAGGAAAGACCAAGATGATTGTTGAGATCAAGTTGTTGTATAGCTTTTAAAAAAACTTCAGATGGTGACTGCCACGTGCATTTTATGTTTTTGGATTTAGCATCTTGATAAAATGCACATAACATTTGAGCCCCAGCAGCGTCAATCCGCTGGATATTTGATACATTAATCGAAATATCGTTACCTGAATCAAGAGACTGTTTTAGTTTCTGGTTGATTTCATTAACCATGGATATATCCAGCAGATCACCACATTCAATAGTGTTGTCGTTCTGAGTAGATATATTTTCTTTAGTGTTCTTTGTCATTGAACCATCGTCCCTGGTATCTCTTGAAAAATATATGGTTACTTCAAAGCTGATATCGTCAATAAATCTTGAAACTTTAACAAATGATAAGCCGGGGCTTCTTGTTAGTCAGCCCTCTTTTGAGTGTCTTAGAGTTGTGTAAGTATCTAAAAATAAATGTTATTTATGGCAGAATGAAGTCCGGCTGCTTGTGATTAATATCAGTTTTTTGTATGGAAGAGGGGCGGTGGACGGCTGTTTAGAAAAATTAACATTTCAGGTGTGAAATTATTATTTTTTCCGCTCAGATGCTACTGAATAATGAATGACCAGGCTAAGAACAGGTCATTAAATTTGTCGAAACATGCGCCTGTTTTTAGATGGGTACGAAAATCGATACTGTATAGACATCAAATGAAAGCGAACTATCAGGTGGTTTCTTTCGTAGGAGGTAATCGCTTCAGGTTTATGCCTTTGCCAGTGTACGTGGCTGTCGTTCGGAAACGGTTTCTCCTGAGCTGTCATATCGTAGTTCAGATACAGGCTGTCGCCCGTTTAATATTGTATTTGCCTGTTCAATGTGGCGTTTAGTTGTATTAATGATGCCACCATTGATCTGGTTCTGATTTTGGCATGTTTGTGCAGTTCTCAGTAGTCTCTTCCACAAAGATTTCAATGGTTCTACCGATAGTTCTGAGTCTGTGATTGATATTATTGATATGCGTTTTTGACTGGCCTCTTCCATAGTGATGAGCTGTTGTTCTTTTTGTTTTACCAATTGCGAGATTTCTTCTGGTGCTATTGTGTTATTGAGCGCCTCAAATTCATTTTTAAGTGTAGAAAGTAGTGATTCTGCTGCCTCAAGTTCATTTTCTATCAGGCTTGCTTTGTATGCATGATTATTGCGTTCCATAAGGAGACCTTTATCTTGTGTTTAATGTTACAACTGGGTTTCAAAGCGGAATAATTTTTCTGCAAGACGATTGGCATCGATCTCATATTTGGCATCGTTGATCTGGAGCTTGATCTCTTCCACTCGCTCCATATCGACAACAGGTAAATCAACTATTTCACTCTCCATTACCTGTAGCTGTGTGGCCGTTTCGGTGAAGAAGACGGTATCTACCTGAGATGGTGTTTCTGATTCATTTTTTGCCTGGTCAGAATTGCTATGATCTGTTCGTGTGCGCGTTGTTTTACCTTCATGGGTGTTAGTGGGCTGCGTGGTCGGCAGGCCTGTAATTTCAATCGGCATAATTTATAACCTCATAATGCTATTATCGACTTTCTGGGGGCGTTCTTGATGGATTGAACTTAGCGATATATTGTTCATAGTCTGACTCCCACAACCCCTGCTGACAGAACTTTCCCTTCAATGATTCGTTTTGAACTGAGGTTCTGTACGCGGATGACCTCACCTTCGGAGCCATTTTTTAGTGCTTTTCCCTTCATATGGACTTTAATTCCCATGTTTTTGGCTAAAATAGTTACCTCTTCGCCCCTTTTAATAAGCATAGGTTCATGAAGTGCAATGGGAGGGATGATGACGTTATGTCGTAGTGGTCGTCGTAGGATTTTCCCTTCTATTGCATTAATGTCAGTGACATAGCCGATAGCGTGGCTACTGATATTATGTCTTTCAAGTATGAAGTCGCCCTGTTTGAGCTTTATGCCTCGCTGCAGATAACGTGTCGAAACGTACACATCAGCGTATTTTATGATTTTTGCTGAGACATATAGAGACCATGGCTTATTGTCCTCGCATCGAATTCCAATGCTGGTGTTGCCACTCAGGTTAGCCCCAGGCGGCAAAAATGGTTCCAGCGGTAGCTTGCATTGCCGCAATCTGAGGCGTGGATCGAGGCGCCCTGTGGTGACCTCAATCTCCATTGAACCATGAAGATTGTTATTTAGGTGCTCCACCAGGAATTTTTCGGCTGTAAGTTTTATGGAGTTATGTGACTGAAAACTCTCTGATAATGACGGTGATGCAAATGACATCAAGATGCCAGCATATACGAGTGAGCCTAATATTTGATTGTAGTGCCTTTTTATCACGCCTTTGCCTTACTGTTGCTTGTTAGAAAACTATGCTGTTGATAAGCAATCCTTATGCCAATATTTTTTGTTTTAAAGATATGGCGCTAATCGCAAGGAATACCCAAAGAGCGGGCACACGTAGCGGGCCTATTGCTAAGATTAGCAACGCAGCCGTTGGATATTTTGGACTCATCGCTACCGTTCATGAATAAATCAGAGGTTCCTTAAGTATGGGCACGGCATGACGATACCCTTATAAGTCTTATGTAATGGAGAGTGTCATGAGTAGCCTGCTAGATGATGTAAACCAACGCACGCAGTTAGCCGGAAATAATCGCCTGGAAATATTAATGTTTCGTTTAGGTGGGAAGCAGCGCTATGGGATCAATGTATTCAAGGTTCAGGAGGTTATTCACTGCCCGCCTTTGACTAAACTACCTAATTCAAATCCTATTGTGCGAGGGATTGTGAATATTCGAGGTAAGACGATTTCGGTAATCGACCTGGCAATGGCGATTGGAAAGCGCTCTCTGCCTGATGAAAAAGAGTGTTTTCTGATTGTGGCAGACTACAATCGCGTGACTCAGGGTTTTTTAGTCAGTGATATGGATCGAATTGTTAACATGAACTGGGAGGAGATCAAGCCACCGCCGCTAGGGGTGGGGACTGCATGTTATTTGACGGCTATCACAACGGTTGATGAGGAATTCGTTGAGATCATTGACGTTGAAAAGGTATTGGCCGATGTGATCGGTGTGCGAATGGATGTTTCGCAAGATAAGATTGATGAAGGCAGTGATTTTGATCTTACAAATAAGTTTATGCTTGTCGTGGATGACTCAGTAGTGGCGAGAAAGCAAATTCAGCGCACACTCGATCAATTGGGGATTTCATCTGTGGTCGCAAAAAATGGACGTGAAGGACTTGATATGTTACTACAATGGGCCGAGAGTGAGCCCGAAAAAATTGAACAAAACTTAATGATGGTGATTTCTGATGTGGAGATGCCGGAAATGGATGGTTATACCCTGACTACCGAAATAAGAAAAGATCCACGGCTTGCATCCTTGCATATTATCCTGCATACCTCATTGAGTGGTGTATTTAATAGCTCAATGGTCAAGAAAGTTGGGGCAAATGAATTTATATCAAAATATGATCCCGATATTTTAGGCGCTGTTGTTCTGGAACAGGTCAAGCGGTTTTCAGCGGATAGAGGTGAGGCTGCTTAGGCAGAATGAACGATGATATTATTAGAGATCATTCACGTGTATCGCATAGAATAATAGCTGGTAAATAATTGCTTGCTGATGGTTTTAAACAAGGATTAGTGAAGAATGTCAGGAGAAGATAGCACAAATAGTGTCACTGACCAGCATGCTTATGACGAATTTTGCCAATTATTGAGCACTGCCTGTGGCATCATCCTGGGAGGCAACAAGCAGTATCTTGTTAATAGCCGCCTCAATAAATTGATGCATGATAACGGCATCGGTTCGCTCGCAGAGCTAGTGAAACGTCTGCAGCAGTACCCAGAATCTAAACTTTATGTCTCCGTCGTTGATGCGATGACGACTAACGAAACGTCGTGGTTTCGTGATTACTACCCATATGATTTTCTTGCGAAAACACTGTTGCCTGAAATGTCAACAGCTAATAAAGAGCTGCGTATCTGGTCGGCTGCCGCTTCCTCGGGACAAGAACCATATTCGATTAGTATCATCATTGATGAATACCAGAAAAATAAAAAAGGTTTTATAAATCCTGCAAAAATCATTGCCACCGATATATCCCAAACGGTGTTAAGCGATGCAAGAGAAGGGGTTTTTGATCAGATGACGCTTGATCGCGGCATGTCACAAACGCGTATTAATCGTTATTTTGAACCGCACGGTAAAATGTGGAAAATGAAAAATGAGATCAAACAACGCATTACCTTTCGTGAATTTAACCTGCTGGGGAATTATGCGACCCTCGGAAAATTTGACGTCATTTTTTGTCGTAATGTTTTGATCTATTTTTCTACTGAGATAAAAAAAGATATTCTCTCGCGTATTGCGGGCGTATTAAACCCACGTGGCTACCTGATACTGGGTGGGTCAGAGTCGATGGCCAACTACTCAGAGCGCTTTGACGTCGTGCGCCTGAAAAATGGTCTGGTGTACCAACTGAAAGAATAACTCTATTCGTCTGCCTGTTTCACGCGGGTAACAAAGATTGCCACCGGGCGGAACATCTTGCCTTCTCCCTTGTTTGTAGTGTCTTCAATTATTTTCAACATATTGAATTTTATAAAATAAAAAATTATGGCATGGCCATTGCTTTGTGTCTGGTGAATGAGAAATCGACAGGAGCAGGGCAGTGGCATTTAATCTCGACAATGCATTTGGAATTCATGGTGAGGCATTGAAGCTGCGTGCCCAGCGCACGGCACAGCTAGCCGCGAATATTGCCAATGTGGATACGCCGAACTACAAGTCGAAAGATATCGATTTTCAAACAGCGATGAAGCAAGTGCAGCAGATCAATGATAGCTCAACACTGAATCGTACTCAAAAAGGGCATATGACGATGTCGGGTAGTTCAGCCCCATCGGCGCCATTGTTATATCGCGTGCCCACTCAGCCTTCAATCGATGGCAATACGGTTAACGCCCAATTAGAACAAGCCCAGTTTGCGAAAAATGCGGTGGAATACCAGGCATCATTTAATTTTCTTAACGGCAGGATTAAAGGGTTGCTAACTGCAATCAGAGGAGAATAACCGTGTCTTTAATTAATATCTTCGAGATTTCCGGTTCTGCGATGAATGCGCAGTCGGTCAGACTTAATACCACGGCAAGTAATCTTGCTAACGCCGAAAGTGTTAGTGGTACTGAAGGAGGGGCCTATCGGGCGAGGCAACCGGTGTTCGAGACGATAATGAATAACTTTACTGGTGAAATCAACGGTGTTGAAGTGACCGATGTCGTCAAGAGCGAAGCGCCTGTGATGAAACAGTATTCGCCAGGAAATCCACTAGCGGACAAGGATGGTTATATCTATCGTTCAAACGTTAATGTGATGGAAGAGATGGCCAATATGATCTCCGCCTCACGCTCATATCAAAACAATGTGGAAGTGATGAACACCTCAAAGCAGATGTTGATCAATACCCTGAGACTTGGTCAATAACACATATCGCGTGATTTTGGAGATTTAATATGGCCGCAATAGAACAAAGCGTACTGGAAAACCTCAACATCGCACAGCGCCCACAAGCAAAGGGGAATGGCGAGTTGGGGCAGGAAGAGTTTCTTAAATTGATGACTGCGCAGATGAATAATCAGGATCCGATGAAGCCGATGGAAGATGGTGAGTTTTTCTCCCAAATCGCACAGTTCAGCAGTGTCGCGGGGATTCAGGAGTTGCAGGGATCATTTGCGCAGGTAGCCTCTGCGCTACAGTCGAATCAAGCACTACAGGCCTCCACCATGGTAGGGCGCACCGTGATGATTCCATCCGGTGAAGCAGTCTTTGATGGTGAAACCGCGGTGAGCGGAAAGGTAGGGGTTGCCAATTCAACCTCCGCATTAACGGTTAATATTTATGACACATCCGGGCAATTGGTTAGGTCACAACAATTGGGTAACCAAAGCTCTGGCGTAGTGGATTTTTCATGGGATGGTCGCAACGATGCTGGTGAACAGCTGGGTGCCGGTAATTATACCGTTGAGGCGATCGCACAGACAGGCGGTGAAAGTATCGAGCTCGGTACCTTGCTTGCTGAAAAGGTAGAAAGTGTCACGCTCGGTAGCGATGGTGTGACACTTGATCTCGCGAGTGACCGTTCGGTGCCGTTGTCTGGCGTCAAGCAGGTTATGTAAACACAGTATTCAGTAGAGGAGAAGTAAAATGCCATTTCGTACAGCATTAAGTGGGTTAAATTCAGCATCAGCAGAGCTACGTGTCATCGGTAATAATGTTGCTAATGCAAGTACCACTGGATTCAAAAAATCACGTGTCGAATTTGCCGATATCTTTGCATCATCCAACCTCGGCGCCTCATCCAATGCGATTGGTAGTGGTGTCAAGATTGCTTCGGTGACGCAGCAATTTTCACAGGGAAATATCGGTTTTACCGATAATAACCTCGATCTTGCAGTGAGTGGACAGGGCATGTTTGTGCTGGATGATAGCGGTGTGCGAGTTTATTCCCGCGCAGGTGCTTTTGGGGTGGATCGTAACGGTTTTGTCAGCAATAGTCAGGGACAGGTGCTGCAGGGCGATATTGCAGATATCAATGGTAACCTGACAAACACGACAGGTTCACTTCAGTTGGACTTTTCAAATATTAACCCTCAAGCGACTACTGTCGCCAATGTTGGACTGAACCTGGATTCATCGCTTGGGATTCCTGGTGCAACTTCGACCACGAGTCTTACGGTGCCTGCGGCCACGATACTGGATGGTGACCGTCCTTTGGCAACGCCGCTTCTCGGCCCAGCCTTCAATATGCGAGATAATTATGGCGTAAACACCTCAGCATCGATCGAATATGAGCGTACAGGGGCCAATACCTGGACGGCAACGTTGTTAGATAACAGTACCGGGGTCCGTTTTCCGGCAACGGCGAGCATCGATACCAGTGGTGCGTTGCCTACGCCCAGTTCGTTGACTTTTAACTGGGTGCCTCAATCCGGCGCTGCATCAGGGGCGCAGGATCCAGTCGTAATTACTACCAGTATAGCGGCGGTGACATTGGTACCGGCGGCCGCAGACGGTGATACCACGGCTGCAACGGCGGCCACTGTGAATAACGGGACTGCGCAGGTGGCCTTTAGCCCGACGGATGCCTCAACCTATAGTCACTCCACGTCGATGACGATCTTTGATTCACAGGGGACTTCACATCTGATGACAATGTATTTCCGTAAGGCTAACCAGGCGAATGAATGGGAGACGTTTGTCTATTCGGATGGTCAACGTGTCGATGCACTCGCTGGGGCACCCGGGCAGCAAGTTCAATTCGATACTGGTGGACAGATTTCGTTACCGTTAGCACCATCAGCGCTCACCATTCCTGCCTTTAACCCGGGGGGTGGTGCATCGCCGATTAATTTGAGTATCAATATGTCAGGTGTCACCCAGTTTGGTAGTCCGTTTAGTGTTGCTTCGCTCACTCAGGACGGTTTTGCGACCGGGCAATTGAGTGGTATCGACATTAGCGACACCGGTATTGTGCTCTCTCGTTTTACTAACGGTCAGACGCGTACGCTAGGGCAGGTACAACTGGCGAACTTTACCAATCCACAGGGGTTACGTCAGTTAGGTGATACCACCTGGGCGGAGTCGTTTGAGTCGGGACAGGCAGTGGTTTCACAGCCAGGATCATCGGGTCTGGGGCTAGTGCAGTCGGGTGCACTCGAAGGTTCCAACGTTGATCTAACAGAACAGCTTGTGGGTATGATCACCGCACAACGTAACTTCCAGGCAAATGCACAGGTGATTTCGACAGCAGATACCATCACGCAGGCAATTATCAATATCCGTTAACAGGCTATTGAGCAGACAGGAGAGCACCCCTAATGGATCGTATGCTTTATCTTGCAATGTCGGGTGCTAGCCACTCGATGAAGGCACAGGCGGTTAATGCGAATAATCTGGCTAACGTCAATACCACTAGCTTTCGGGCTGACCTTGCTGCCTTTCAGAGCGTAGCGGTGGAAGGGGCTGGGCATGATAGTCGAGTGTATAGCGTGGCACGCGGAAATGGTGTCGATCTTTCACATGGCGCGACTGTCTCTACTGGGAGAGAACTGGATGTTGCGATCAACGGTGAGGGCTGGTTTGCCATTCAGGCTGCTGATGGTGGCGAAGGGTTTACCCGTGCTGGTAATTTTCGCGTTTCTTCATTCGGTCAACTGGAGACTGATCGCGGGCAACCCGTATTAGGCAATAGCGGGCTTCCAATTATTATTCCACCATCAGAAAAAATAGAAATTGCGCCTGATGGCACTGTCTCAGCGCGTCCGGTGGGACAGACGGCATCGACGCTGGTGGTGATTGACCGAGTAAAAATGGTAAATCCAGAGCCCGCCACCATGCAGAAAGGAAATGATGGTGTGATGCGTCTCAACGATGGCACTACCAGTATCGCCGATGCATCGGTCACGCTCTCATCAGGCATGTTGGAAGGCAGCAATGTGAATGCCGTCGATTCGATGGTCAATATGATATCGCTGGCCAGGCAGTTTGAGATGGGGGTGAAGATGATGAAGGCTGCTGAAGATAATGACAGGGCATCGGCACAGTTGTTGCAGATGAGTTAGTCAGCGGAACAGATTTAGTACGACATGAATTTAGTATGGCAATGGGTTTGTTAAGAGGATGATGTTATGACAAGTCAGGCACTTTGGATAGCGAAAACAGGACTCGATGCTCAGCAGACGCGGATGTCTGTGATCTCGAATAATCTTGCTAACGTTAATACGACCGGTTTTAAACGTGGTCGGGCAGTCTTTGAAGATCTGCTCTATCAGAATGTACGCCAGGTAGGCTCTCAATCATCACAGGATACACAGTTACCCACGGGGTTGATGTTGGGTACTGGTGTTCGTACCGTGGCGACAGAAAAGCTTTTTACACAGGGGAACAGTGTTGAAACCAAGAGCCCGCTCGATATGGGTATTCAGGGGCGTGGATTTTTTCAGATTCAGTTACCCGATGGTACCCAGGCCTATACCCGAGATGGATCGTTTCACCTGGATTCACAGGGGCAAATTGTGACCGCAGGCGGCAATGTTTTGCAGCCGGCCATTACCATTCCCGAAAATTCACTGAGCATCAGTATTGGCGCCGACGGTAGTGTCAGCGTGACACAGCAGGGAAATGCAACCCCGACTAATGTCGGTAATATCCAGCTGGCTGATTTTATTAACCCAACTGGACTGCAACCGATGGGACAAAACCTGTTGCTGGAGTCTGCCTCCAGCGGTTCACCGCAGACCGGTACACCAGGGGTGACTGGCATCGGCACGCTCTCACAAGGGACATTGGAGACTTCGAATGTCAACGTGGTTGAAGAGCTCGTGGGCATGATAGAGGCGCAACGTGCCTATGAAATGAACTCAAAGGCGATATCGGCCTCTGATCGCATGTTGCAATTTATTAACAACAACCTCTAACGCAATACGTGCATTATAAGGTGAATGTCATGCTGGTCTCAAAAGTAAAGTGGATTGCGGCTATTGTGGGAGTACTGCTACTGAGTGGTTGTGCCTCTGCTCCGACACAGAAGATTGCCACTGCCGAAGAGATCTTCGCAATGGCGTCACCGCAGCGGATCGATAATGGTGCGATCTTTCAGCCCACAAAGGGGATTGCGTTGTATGAGGATATCAAGGCGCGCAATATAGGGGACATGATTACCATCGTGCTCTCAGAACAGACGAATGCCAGCAAGTCAGCCAGTACCAGTACCTCGAAAGATAATGCGATTGATGTGACGAATCCTACATTGTTAGGGCTACCAACGGCATTTAGCTCATCGGCGCTGAGTAGTCGTGATATGAGTCTCGCCTCTTCACTGGAGTCGAACAAGAGCTTTTCTGGTGAGGGTGATAGTGCGCAGAGTAATCAGCTCACCGGCAGTGTTACGGCAATGGTGACTGGCGTGTTACCTAATGGATATCTTCGTGTCGAAGGCGAAAAGAATATCAGCATTAACCAGGGCGAGGAATATGTGCGCATCAAGGGCATTATTCGGCCGGTGGATATACGATCAAATAACAGTGTGCTATCGACTCAGGTGGCAAATGCAGTGATCTCTTATGGTGGTAATGGCGTGATTGCGAATTCCAATGATATGGGATGGCTGGGTAAATTCTTTAACAGTAAGTGGTGGCCTTTCTAATATCGCAGTAACGTGTATATAGCTATCAAAAAGGATCCGTAGTGATGAAAATAAAATGGCTAATGGCATTGGCGATGATGGCTGGAATGCTAATTACAAATGTCGCGCAGGCAGAACGTATCAAGGATATTGCGAATGTTGCCGGGGTGCGAGCCAATCAACTGGTGGGGTATGGACTGGTGGTTGGTCTTGATGGTACGGGGGATCAAACGAGTCAGACACCGTTTACCATACAGAGCATGATGAGCATGCTGGCGCAGTTCGGGATTACCTTGCCGCCAGGCACCAGCCCTCAGTTAAAGAATGTTGCTGCAGTCTCACTGCATACATCATTGCCTGCGTTTGCAAAACCGGGGCAGGCACTCGATGTCACCGTCTCATCATTAGGTAACGCCAAGAGTCTGCGTGGTGGTAGTTTGTTGATGGCACCGCTAAAAGGTGCTGATGGCAATATTTATGCAGTTGCACAGGGCAACCTTATTGTGGGTGGCTTTGGTGCTGCAGGCAGTGATGGTTCGAAGATTACCGTTAATGTTCCCAGTGTGGGACGTATCCCCGGTGGTGCAACAGTGGAGCGCGCAGCGCCCACCCCTTTTGGTGAAGAAGATAGCATCGTGCTGAATCTTCATGGCCCTGATTTCACCACTTCCAGACGAATTTCTGAGGCGATTAATAGTGCGATTGGCATGGGTACTGCCTATCCAGTGGATGCTTCATCGGTCAAGGTGAACGCCCCCAGATCGCATGCTCAGCGGGTGATGTTTTTATCTATTATCGAAAATATTACGTTTGAACCTGGTGAGGCATCGGCAAGGATTATCGTCAATTCAAGGACCGGTACGGTTGTCATTGGCCGTCATGTGAGAGTAACGTCTGCGGCGGTGGCTCACGGTAGCCTCACGGTCACGATTACCGAACAGCCGGAGGTGAGTCAACCTACCGGACCGCTCTCAGGCGGATCGACAGTAGTGGTCCCTGCCTCCGACATAGAGATTAGTGAGGAGACCAACCGTATGTTTATGTTTAATCCGGGTGTCTCGTTGAATGAGATCGTGCAGGCAGTCAATCAGGTTGGCGCTGCCCCAGGTGATCTGATTGCAATACTTGAAGCCTTAAAAGAAGCTGGTGCATTGCGTGCCGAGCTGATTGTGATCTAACGGCAACCTGGGCATAGAGATAATGACTTCACCTGCATCATCTGTTTATACCGACTTTCATGGGTTATCACAGCTGCGTGCAGACGTGCGTAATGAAACATCAGATGAGTCTATTGAGCAGGTAGCACGTCAGTTTGAATCGATCTTTACCCAGATGATGTTGAAGAGCATGCGTGATGCCAGTCCTGCAGAGGGTGGTCTGTTCGATAACGATCAGAGCAAGATGTATCGTGAAATGTTTGATAAGCAGATAGCGCTCACTATGTCAGAGGGACGTGGCATTGGATTGAAGGAGATGTTGATACGACAGCTGGGTGGTGCTGCAGGTAATATGTCTGATGCTGATAGTGTCATGAATCTCAATCCGTTGCCTGCCCGCCTACCAGCAAAGCATGCAGCCGTACCGCAGCAGAGTATTGGTAACATTGAATACCGCGCTGGCCGCATTGAGTCACCACGTGAATTTGTTGACCAGATGAGACCACATGCTGAGCGTGCGGCAGCACGGCTTGGCGTCTCTCCTGATGTGTTGATATCACAGGCTGCACTGGAAACGGGTTGGGGCAAGGCGATTATCCAGGACCCAGATGGTAATAACAGTCACAACCTGTTTGGGATTAAGGCTGACGCACGCTGGCAGGGCGAGCGTGTTGCCGTGCCGACGATTGAATACGAAAACGGCGTTGCCAGCAAACAGATTCATCTATTTCGAGCCTATGACTCCTATGCTGAAAGTTTTGATGATTATGCAAATTTTATTCAGTCTAATCCGCGTTATGAAAATGTACTGTCTGTCGCGGCAATTCCACAGCAATATCTGGCAGGGTTGCAGCAGGCAGGGTATGCAACAGATCCAGAATATGCTTCAAAAATCAACAGGATAATGGAGCATAATGTAGTCAGAAAGGTGCCAGTGCCGGTTCAGGATTCAGGCTATCAGCCGCTAATATAGTAGGGTAGGTGTCTCATGTTTCGTGTTTATTTTTCAAACTTGAATAGTGCAAAACAACGCATCAGAGATGCGGGTATTTCTCCATTCGGCTGGAGAAGGTGATATGTCTAATATCTTTTCATCTGGCATATCAGGATTACTCGTAGCACAGCGTGCTCTTGCCACTACCTCGCAGAATATCAACAATGTGAATACCGAGGGGTACAGTCGTCAACGTGTGGAGTTGACCACGCGTACGCCTGATAGTGCCGGTTATGGTTTTGTGGGAACGGGTGTTCAGATTGCATCGATAGAGCGTATCTATGATAGTTTTATCTCCAATCAGCTGATCAATGGCAACTCATTAAGTAACCAGTTTAATGAGTTTCATTCGCTCTCGAGTCGGGTCAGTAATTTGCTTGCAGATTCTGATGCCGGTTTGATGCCTGGTCTGCAAGGTTTTTTCGATGCCGTGCAGGCTGCGGGAAATGACCCTATGTCGGTTCCTGCCAGGCAGGTATTGATGAGTGAAAGTGAAACATTGGTGGCGCGTTTTCAATATCTTGCTCAGGGGCTGAATGATATCGGTGGTAGTATCAATAAATCCATTCAAAGTGAAATCGATTCCATTAATAATTTGACCGGTTCATTGGCGGATGTAAATCGCCAAATCTCAACAGCGCTCTCAACAAGTAATGGTAATTCCCCCAATGATTTATTAGATCATCGTGATCAATTGTTACTGGAACTTGCCGAACATGTGAGTATTACAACGGTAGAACAGGACGATGGTCAAATGAGTGTTTTTGTCGGAAGTGGTCAGGCTGTCGTGGTTGGCTTTGATTCACGTGACCTTAACACGCAGCGGAATGTGTTCGATTCAGAACAACTTGATGTTGGGCTGACAGGCAGTGGGAGTGGTCCTTCGACAGATATTTCACAGCAGATATCGGGAGGTGCATTAGGTGCTTTTATGAGTTTTCGGGATCAGTTACTAAACCCTGCAAAGGATGCTTTGGGCCATGTAGCGATAGGTGTGGTGGATATGTTTAATCAACAGCATCGACTTGGCCTGGATTTGAATGGTACATTGGGAGGCGATTTTTTTACATCGCTCAATAGCACTACCCCTGAGATTTTAGGCAGCTCATCGAATGTTAGTTCAGCTGCGCAGATATCACTTAGTGTCACAGATGCATCACAACTGACAGGGAGCAACTATCGGCTTGAAAGAAGTGGTGGAAGCTATTTACTGACGCGCTTAGATGATAATACCACGACTACGCTGACTACGTTTGGAACTGGCACCGGTGCGGGTTTTTCAGAGACCATAGATGGTGTTAATTTTTTTCTGAATTCAGGTACCATCGCAGATGGTGATGTTTTTATGATTCACCCCTCGCGTAGTGCCGCTGCAAATATTCAGCTGGCCATTACATCGCCACATGACATCGCGTTAGCAGGGCCCGTCCGCACAGGCAGTTCTTTGGCGAATACCGGTGATGCCTCAATTGATGGTGGGATGGTGGTAGATCGTGCTGCATATACCCCTGATAACTATTCAATGGTGATGGCGGACTCTACGGTGGGTGCCATTGCGAATTTTGTTGCCTTTAACGATGATGCAGCGACTGCAAACACCCTTCAATACCAGCTAAGCATTAATGGCACACAAGTTTATACGCAAAATGAGGGCGCTGCGCTGCTTGCCGATGCTGATGCGTTAGCGGCCGCGATCAATGGTAGTGTGGCGACGACAGGCGTACGTGCCTATGTTGACGGCGGCACACTTTTTTTAGCTAACGATCCCGCAACTGCTTTACCTATCAATTTAACCGAACAAATGGTGGATACTGGAGGGACCCCGATGGATGCGGCTGACACCGTTAGCGGCTACTTCGGCTCTGCACTGACCGGGGCTGCTGCTTCAAACTCGATTACTTACAGTAATAGTTCAGATAGCTATCTGGTATTGAATGGTGCTGGCGCCGCTATCACCAGCGGGGCGTATAACGCTACTGGCACTGCGATTACCTTTAATGGCATTCAGACTACTATCACTGGCGCTGCCAATAGTGGTGATCAGTTTACGCTTTCACATAATTCCAATGGTGTTAGTGATAATCGCAATGCGTTGTTACTTGCTGGACTTAATACTCGATCATTGATGGTGGGCGGTACGGTATCTTATAAAGACCTGTATGGTGAACTTATTGCAGATGTGTCATCTCAGACGCATCAGGCTGAGGTCAACGGTAAAGCTCAGGAAAGCCTGTTTCAACAAAACCTGGAGGCACGCGCAGCAAAATCAGGTGTCAACCTGGATGAAGAGGCCGCTAACATGCTGCAGTACCAACAAGCTTATCAAGCCGCCGCGAAGGTGATTTCAACGGCTGATCAGATGTTTCAGACACTGTTGACGACAATGGGAAGATAATAATGCGTATATCGACTAGCCAAATTCAACTCAGTGGTCTGAACAAGATGCTCGATCAGCAGGCCAAGCTGTTGATGACGCAGCAGCAGATTGCCACAGGTAAGCGAATCATTAATCCATCAGATGACCCCGCCGGTATCACGAACATAATGGGGTTGCAGCAATCTTTGAAATCAACCGAGCAATATCAGGAAAATATCGATATTGCACGTGCCCGTCTTTCACTTGAGGAAAATATACTGGGTGGAGTGGGTAATTCATTGAATCGTATTCGTGAGCTTGCCGTGCAGGGAAATACTGCAACACTGGTTAATGAGGATCGTATCACGCTGGCAACCGAGATTCGTCAACAACTGGATGAGCTGCTTAATTTGTCCAATAGTCAGGATGCCAATGGCGAGTATCTTTTTTCCGGTTTTCAGGGAAAAACTCAGCCTTTTTCAGTTTCTGCGAGTGGTGACTATGGATATAGCGGCGATGAGGGCCAGCGTTTTTTACAAATTGGATCAAACCGTCAGATTGCTGAAACTGACTCAGGGACCGATGTGTTTCGTGCTATTCGTAATGGCAATGGTACTTTCACTACTTTTGATAACCAGTCAAATACGGGCTCTGGGGTCATCGATCCCGGCAGCGTGACCAATCCTGCATTGATTGATGGTGACAGCTACAATCTCTCTTTTTTCGCAGCGACGACTGCAACAGGAACGTTGACTTACGGTGATGATCTGACCACGGCTGATAATCTTGGTTATACATTACAGATCAACGGCACAACGGTTTATACCACGAATGAGGCTGATCCTGCCCCGGTGAATAGCCTGGCCGGACTTGCGGCCGAGATCAATAATGATGTTGGTACCACTGGGGTCAGGGCTTATGTGGATGGGGG
>CALZMY010000094.1 GCA_945788675.1 uncultured Gammaproteobacteria bacterium
ATCGACGCCTTTGTAGGGTAACAGCGAGGCCCAGCCGGGGATGTCGATCCCCTCGCCCTGTATCCCCTTGCGCGTCATCCATGCGACGGCCGTTAGCCCTAGTACCCACGCGACAAAGCGCTCATCACGCCGCATGGTGCCAAGGCTGTGAAGTTCGGCAGCAATGCCTTCGACGGCGGCGTTTGACCAGCTTAGATTGCGCACCCTTCGTCCCAGGTAGAAGACAACGATAGTGATGCCGATGACGACGAGCGGCACGCCGACCATCATCCATTGCAAAAAACTCGGCACATCGTCTGGCGCGGCAGCGCGCATGTTTTCAAGAAAGACCAGGTTAGGCACGGTGCCGACCGGTGTCCCCATGCCGCCGATGTTGGCGCAGTAGGCGATGGTCAGCAGTAGTGTGCTGGCCATCACCACCATCGTCTGGTTATCGAACACCTTATCGAGGCGAGCCAGTACCGCAATGGCAATCGTCGCCATCAACATTGTGGTGGCGGTGTTGGAGATCCACATCGAAAGAAAGGCGGTAGAGAGGGCAAAGCCCATTAATATCTGGAACGGGCTACTGTGCAGGTGAGAGAGGATCACCAGCGCAATGCGCTGATGCAGACCGGTGCGTTCCATCGCCTGCGCAATCAGGAAGCCACCGATGAAGAGAAACATGATGCTGCTCATGTAACGCGGCGCGGTATCTTTGGCGGTGGCGATCCCCATGATGGGGAAGGCGACTAATGGGATCAGTGCTGTGATCGCTAGCGGCACGCATTCGCTCAGCCACCAGGTTGCCATCCAGATAACGACCCCGAGCATCGATGCGGCGTGTGGGTGGCCGGGGATCTCGACAAATGCGGCGACCGACAGGCCGAGCAACGGACCGAGTACCAGTGCGACCTGTCTGATACGTTTCATGGTGGCTAGCTGAACACGTATTTAATCGGTGCCTGCGACACCTGCGGGCGCTTTCCAGCTATTCACTTTTTTGAATAGAAACTTCAGGTGGGGACCATCGAATTTATTATCGGTGTAAAACCAGAATTCAGAGGCACCGCGCCGGACCTTAAGCGGCTCACCAAGTAGATTTTTTACATCACTGTAATCCATGCCCACTTTAAGGTGTATCCAGTTGGTGGCATCCTGCCACTCACCGGGGTTGGTGGGAGGTGGCAGTGAGCTTTTGGTCTTGATGATCGTGGTTCTGGTCACTGTGGCGGGTTTTTTCTCGAGTGTATCGAGGCGCTGTTCCAGTTCGCTGAGGCGTTGGGTTAGCGCGTCGATCTGCATCTGCATTGTCTTATCAGTGGCGGCAATGGCGGGCGTCATTATCAAAGTGCAGACCACGAATGCGGTGCTAATGTACGGTAATATTTTCATCCGCCCAGCATAGTGAAATGATGCTGGGCGGTCAATGTAATGGCCGGTGATCAGGCGACCTGTTGTGAAGTCTTGATGACATGTGCAGCCTGTGCTGGCAGGAAATATTGATAATAAGGCGCAGAATGAAGCGGATTAACGGCGTCATATTCGATCTCGTATAAGGCAAAATAGCGTCGGGCTAGTTCCGGTGTCATCTCCTGACGTGAGAGCAGTTCAAGCAATTTAGCGTTTTCGATCGTTTTCTCTAATTGAGGCCCATAGGCTGCGATCTGCTGCTTGAGTTCGACCGGGATCTCGCTGTTCTTTTCTGGCTCGGTAAAGACCTGCATCAACAGTCCGTTGGTGTAGTGTCCAGTAGGCGCCATGAGTTTGATGCCGGCCTGTTCTAGCGACATCATCACTGTTTTTAGTGGGACGGCGACTCGTTCACCCGCTTGCAGCGTGGTGGCGCGAATGCCAAGGTGGTGCGCGGTATAACCGTAGACGTGATTCCAGTGCTGGATGATCTGTGCGGGTGAATGGGCGTCAGACTGATCGACAAAGATGCGCAGTGCCTGCCCGTTTTTCAGCATCTTATAGACTGGATAGGCGTTCCAGCCGTCCGGAAATTGATAGTAGTCTTCGCCGCTCACCTGGCTCGTGACATAGTCATGTTGTGCTTTGAGCAGTGACGAAATGCGCTGGGCATCGAGATTGGCCTGATTGCCACAACGGATCGCGATATGGTCGAAAATTACGTCCCAGCCCTGTTGTGGTGCGATCTCCAGCAAGGTGAGATCGGCCTTGCTGTAAAGGAAGGATTCAATGCTTTTGACCGCACAGTAGAGATCGAGGTGTTTAACCCATGCGGCGATCAGTCGAGCCTGGTGATGGTCCAGTGTTGCATTGGCCCTTGCCAGGATCATGTTTATGAATTCGTCTGCATAATCGGAGACGTGCCCGCGCGCATCGGGCAGATCCATCTCGAATGGCAGACTGCGTTTTGCGGCCTGATAGGCCGATAAGAGGTGAGAGACGCCATCGATACCATCAAAAAAAGGATATGCAGAAACCGCTTGTGGTTTCGCCGCAAACGGAGTGAGATCGAGAGTAAAGAGTTCTGTGTCGCCGCCGATGGCATTTATGCACTGTTTCTTGTTAGCGTTACTTTGAAATGCCGAACTTTCGACAATGAGTTTACTGGCAGCGGATGTGGCGAAGGATTTGAAGC
>CALZMY010000095.1 GCA_945788675.1 uncultured Gammaproteobacteria bacterium
GGATTTTCAGAAGATGGTAGAATAACGCCCACAGCTATACGTTTGGAGGGGCTGCAAGCGGCGCTTTCCTTTCTCCCTGCCAACCATGAGATACGCAGGCGCATTGATTCCGCTCTGCCTCGCGGATTATCCTTCCTGCTTCGAGCGCAAATAAAAAAAGGAAAGTTTAGCGGTGCTCTTCCTCGTGCAGTGGAAAAAATAGACCGAGCTATTCCAGGTGTAGACAAGTTTAATCGTCGTGCAACTGAAGTGCGAATTGATTACGTACAGCATGCTTTAAGTGCGATGATCCAGTATTTAAACCTGATGAATGACAACAAATGAACATTTTAGATTTAGAGTAGAAATAACTCAGATTATGTTGCTGCGATATGGCTCAGCTGGTTAGGAAATTGAACTTAATTTGATAATACAGACTTTCTCGTTATCAATATCCTCGTGATCACTTTTCTCATTATTCTTATTAGTCGTTGAGAGGAGGGAGGGGAGAATTCAACGCGCCGATTCAAAGCAGGGCCTTTTTTTAAATTGTTATTTTTTTACCGGATTACACTTACAAAATAGATTGTTTTGAGGTGAGACTGATGCAGTCTTATTATTTACGTGGGTATGATATGAAAATATATCCTGTATATAGAGGTGCTACAATGCTAAATAATATGATTAATACTTTATATGCATGGACTGCGCGGTTATTCAGTCTTTATAATCAGCATTAAAATAAACTAACTCTGTAAACTATCGAAAGGCTTGTATATGAGAAAAGCTATTTATCTAGCATCTGTCGGGGTGTTATATTCTTTTTCGCTTGCTGGATGTATCACGTCTGGTGGCACCACACCAGGACAAAACACTGTTTTGGTGAGTGAAATCGTAACACTTTGTGGTAACATGGTTGGCGGTCAAGCTGAGCAGCGTATTAACGAGGAGTGGTCAAAATACCCAGGTGCGCAAGCCAACCGCTCGGTTATTGAGAGCACAGCTGAAGTTTTGTTATCTAATCCTGAGGCCACAGAGCAGCAGAGAATGAGTCAATATAGCAAGTACTTGACCTGTGCCACTGGTCTGCTTGTCACCAAAGGTGCGTTGGAATAGTAGAGCCATTACGTCACCCGCAAGGGAAATGACGAAGCACCCTAATTTACAACTAATCGTGGATTCACTGCGGTCTAATAGATAGCTCATCGCTGTTTGTTTATGTTCTGTTTTTTTCAAAACGTAGGCCTGGAGGCTTGTCATTTTGAGTATGAAGCGTACTTCATTCTTGAAATTTCGACTGGCCAGTCAAAAAGGCCTGAATATAAATGCAGCTTGAGCTCTCTCTCTGCGCATGGTTAATCAGAGGTTCCCTGAATCGATCGTTCTTATTTTATAATGAATTACCCGCATAAAAAAATTATGCAGTATTCCCGTTCACTTTATCTTTGTAAATCTCTTCCTATAAGGAATATTGTTAGTTTCCTACATATAAGGGGAATGAGTGCAGAGATGCGCATGAATTACATGATTTTTTTATTAAAGTAGTGCGGATGATTGCAGATATTTCAAATGGAAAGCATGTTCGAAAATTTTGGATTAAATGTGAGTTAGGCGTGTTTGGTTAGCACTTAACCAGCATCGTCTGAATGAAGGGTCGCTAAAATGGAGTTGAACATGATCAATGCAATCAGTAAGGATCAATTGTTATTTTCTGGGTCGGAACAGAGCACTGCTGCAGACTTTGTACTGGAATTTCTCTCTCACATTAATGTAGATAAAATATTTGGTGTACCTGGCGGTGCAATTGAGCCGTTGTTTGATGCTGTTGCACGTTTTAATCGTCGCAATGATGTTTCCCTGAGTCCTGGTTGTAATCCTAAGGTAAAGCCCTCAATTCAGCTTATAACATCGCGTCATGAGGCGGGGGCGGTATTTATGGCCGATGGTTATGCTAGAGAAACGGGGCACCTTGCAGTGTGCTGTGCAACAACAGGCCCAGGTTCTACGAATATGATTACAGGCATTGCATCAGCTTACATGGATAAAACGCCTATGCTGATATTGACACCACAGACGTCAATGTCAAACTTTGGTAGACAAGATCTTCAGGACTCTTCTGATGACGCTATATCGATTGTCACGATGCTTTCTCGCTGTACACGTTATAATTCAATGGTGACGCATATTGATCAACTTAAATATAAGCTGATGAAAGCTGTAAAGACGGCATTCATATATCCCGCAGGGCCAGTGCATCTGAGTATTCCTATCGATATTTGGACGCAGATGGTTGATGCTGATATTCCTGATGGTTCGGCAGGTTTTAAGAAGCGTGGGAATGAAGGGTATGACCAGGAAAGTTATGAAGCACTATGTAAGCTAGTTGTCGGGGGTAAGAAGTTACTATTTTTGCTAGGCGAGAATAGCTTGCCGTACTCAAAATCGATTGTTGCATGTGCCGAATTACTCGCTGCTGATATCGTGACCACGCCGACAGCTAAAGGGTGTATTCAAGCAAATCACCCGCTATATAAGGGAGTATTAGGCTTTGCTGGCCATCAGCAAGCTGAAGATATTTTAACAGATGAGCATCTTGATTATGTTGTTGCAATTGGAAGCAATTTGAATCCATTCGAAACAGCAGGATTGTGTGACAATATGACTGTTGTTGAAAAGATGCTCTACATCAACCATTCAGTTACAGATGGGATGGTGTGTGAATCGGCAGGCATACAGCTGTATGGCAGCCTGAAAAAAATATTTCATGATCTTGAGGCTTATTTGATTAAACGTCAGGTAATCGATAGCTATGTTGGTATGGAGCAGTCAGATAGTCGATTCAACGTAGCTCGATATAAAAGTGTCAAACAGGGTGCCAGTGACAAGAATATAGCTTCATTGACGCATGTTGATCAGCCTGAGAGAAGTGCACTGGTAAAACCTCAGTATTTGATGGGCAAGTTGCCAGCTATGTTTCCGCTTGCGACGCGTTTTCATGTCGATGCGGGAAACTCATGGGCGTGGGCAACGCATTATCTTCATCTTAATTCAGTCTCGAATTACCATATCGCGATGGGTTTTGGGTCAATGGGCTGGGCGATCGGCGCTGCAGTTGGCGCTGCCAGCGCACAGTCTGATGCGCCTGTGGTGTGCATTAGTGGTGATGGTAGCTATCTTATGAGTGGTCAGGAGCTTACCGTAGCGGTGCAGCAACAACTGTCAGTCATCTTTGTTATTTTGAATGATAGTGCCTATGGCATGGTAAGGCATGGACAGCGTATTGGTGGTGCAGAGCAAATAGGTTTTGAACTACCCAGTGTTGATTTTGCGATGATAGCACGTGCTATGGGTGCTAGAGGTATGACTGTACGCAATGCACAGGAGCTTGATGAGCTAGATGTGGCATCGTTACATGAAAGCAACGGACCGGTATTGCTGGATGTGTATATAGACCCGGAAGAAGTACCGCCTATGGCATCTCGTTTGAAGGAGCTGGGAAGAGGGTAATGCCTCTATTTTGTACATACATAAAGTGACCCGAGGCAGTACTATGAAGTGCAGCCTCGGGTGATCAATCAATACTCGAATTTCCCTATCGCCAGGGAATACGGTCCAGAACCAGAGTCGAATGCCCTGGTTTTTTGTGGTGTCAGCGCGCCTGATTTTTTGTTGACCTTATAAGCCGAGATATTGTTACTGCCGTTGTTGGCGACATAGACATACTCTGAATGCTGACTAGTGATCACGGCGTAGGGGAACCAGTCGCTGAGATAAGGTGAACCTGGTACTTTAGTAAGCGCACCTGTATTGGCATCTCGCGTAAATGCCGAGACGTCGTGGCTGCCCCAGTTGGCGACGTAGACAAAACGCCCGCTGCTATCCACCGTCACCGAGTAGGGGCGCATGCCGCTCTCGAAGGGCGAACCAGCGATCTCAGTGAGTGCGCCGCTCTCGGAGTCTATACGAAAGGCCGAAACGGTGACACCGCCGTAGTTCGAAACATAGAGGAAGTCATTGTTGGGTGTCACTGCAGCATAGATTGGGTTGCCATCTGTTGCTGCCGCCGCACCACTGGGCATCAGTGCGCCACTCTGTTGATCTACCCGATAACTGCTGACGGTGTTGTCGTAAAAATTCGACACATAGGCAAAGCGGCCGTTGGGAGAGATTATGATTGAGATCGGGTGTTTTCCTGTTCGCGCAGTTAGATCAGTGAGATGTAACGCGCCACTCTGCTGATCAATCTGAAAGATCCGCACCATATTGTCATCTTCATTGGTGATGTAGGCGAAGCGACCTTTGGGGCTGATCACCACGGCATCGGGGTAATTGCCAGCGGAAAAGGGAGAACCTTCGATCGATGTGAGCTGGCCAGTGATGCTGTCCACCTGAAAGCCAGTAATGCTGTTTGAGCCCTGATTGGTGACATAAACAAAACGCCGATCCGGTGTCACTTTCACTGAGACTGGAAATGCACCCGTCTTGTAGGGCGAGCCTGGCAGCTGGACCAGACCGCCGGTTCTTTGGTCAATGCGGTAAGCCGACAGGTTATGAGCGGCCTGGTTGGCTGAATAGACATACTCCTCCAGCGGAGAGAGTGATCTGCTCTGTTCCAATGGGGCAATGTCTGCATAAAGGTGACTACTGAAAAGGATAAAACCTGACCAACAAAACTTGAAACCCGTACGGCGGATAGCCGACAGGTGGCGCTGCATGGACTGCATATTGTTCCCCCTCTAAATGAATTGTCACAGTTCAGGTCTTGTTGCCCGACGCTGTGTTAACGCTTACCTCTCGGTTCATCCTGGAGTAGTTTAGAAAATCACTCAACCATGGAAATAGTAGGGGATTGTGAGAGGTCTGTCAGGGTGAAAAAGGGATGTTATAAACTTCAATTATATTGTTTGATATCTTATTTATAATATTGATTTATATTGTTTTATGTTTATTTAAATATCGAAATAATTACTGTTGGGTGAATAATAGTTAGATGAGTGTATTATTAGAGAGGCAGCGAGCAGCGTCGCGCTGAAAAGCGCCTACATATGATCGCTTTCCAGGCTGCGGAGCAAGGGTTAGTAGCACTGAGATTGCCTGTTATAAGGACTGTCAGCCATGTTCAAACTGAAAAGAATGTTCTTCGTTGTTATAGTATTGCTTACGCTAAGTTTTGTCGCCAATTCAGATACCGCAGAGCAGAGCACTCCAAAGGTCATTTTGCTCAACATTGATGGGGCGATTGGTCCTGCAACGCATGACTATATCGAGCGCGCCCTGCAAACAGCCCAGAGTCTAGATGCCGAGCTGGTGGTGATGCGCATGGATACACCCGGTGGACTGGACCTGGCGATGCGGTCGATCATCAAAAACATCACTACCGCTACAGTGCCTGTCGCGACCTACGTCTCACCTAGCGGCGCGCGAGCGGCCAGTGCCGGGACCTATATACTCTATGCTAGCCATGTCGCGGCAATGGCGCCCGGCACTAACCTCGGGGCAGCGACACCGGTGCAGTTGGGTGGGGTGCCATTACCCACCGATATCGCTAAGGATAAACAGAAAGATAAGCCTGTTGAGGCGGGTAACGATCCCACCAGGAAAAAGATAATTAACGATGCCGCTGCCTATATCCGCGGATTGGCGCAGCTACATGGGCGAAATCAACAATGGGCAGAGAAGGCGGTGCGAGAGGCTGCCAGTCTGTCAGCACGTGAAGCTTTAAAAGAAAATGTCATCGACCTGATTGCAATTGATGTCGATGACCTTTTGAAACAGCTCGACGGGCATGATGTGGTTGTGCAAGGGGTCAAGCGAACACTGCACACTGCTGGCGCAGTTAAAGAGGTCATTGAAACGGACTGGCGCAGCGACCTTCTGGCGGTGATCACTAATCCCAATATCGCCTATATTCTTATGTTGATCGGTGTTTATGGACTGATCCTGGAATTTTACAATCCGGGGTCAATCGTGCCAGGAACTGTTGGTGCCATTGCGTTGATACTCGCACTATATGCATTTCAGATGTTGCCCATCAATTACGCAGGCATGGGATTGATACTGCTAGGGATAGCGCTGATGGTCGGTGAAGCGTTTGAGCCAAGTTTTGGCATGCTCGGCATAGGCGGCATTATTGCATTCGTGTTTGGTTCGATAATTTTAATGGATACCGATATACCAGGTTACGGCATTAATCTGGCGCTCATCATCAGCTTCGCAGTGATCAGTGCGTTGATCACCATTTTTGTCATTGGCATGGCATTAAAGGCACGACAGCGACCCATCGTGAGTGGTGCAGAAGAGCTTTTAGGAAAGGAGGCGACTGTATTAGATGATTTTGATCATAAAGGGCTTGTATTTATTCATGGCGAAAACTGGTGCGCCCTTAGTGAAACCGCACTACATAAAGACCAGCAGGTAAAGATTGTCGATGTTAGTGGCATTACGTTGAAAGTGACTCCCATCGAGCCACCTGTTGTGCCCGCACAAACGGAGGAAATGTGATGATAGATTTTACATTCACGACAGAAACAGTGTTTATGGTGGTTACGGTTTTAGTTGTTCTCTTTCTTGTCAGTGCAATAAAGATTTTGCGCGAATATGAGCGGGGTGTGGTGTTCCTGCTTGGGCGCTTCTGGAAGGTGAAAGGACCAGGTTTCATTCTCATCATTCCCATCATCCAGGAGATGGTGCGAGTAGACCTGCGAACAATCGTCATGGATGTGCCGAGTCAGGATGTGATCTCGCGCGACAATGTCTCCGTTAAAGTGAATGCCGTGGTCTATTTTCGCGTTATCGATCCTGAGCGCGCCATTATTCAGGTAGAAAAATATTACGAGGCAACAAGCCAGCTGGCTCAAACCACGTTACGTTCGGTATTAGGGCAGCACGAACTGGATGAGATGCTAGCCGAACGAGAGCGGCTTAATCTTGATATTCAGGCCATCCTCGATCAACAAACTGACGCCTGGGGAATCAAGGTCAACAATGTCGAAATAAAGCATGTCGACCTGGATGAAAGTATGATTCGTGCAATCGCACAACAGGCAGAGGCAGAACGTACCCGCCGTGCAA
>CALZMY010000096.1 GCA_945788675.1 uncultured Gammaproteobacteria bacterium
AGCCCACCACTACAACGACTCACCGCCTCGCCTTCAACACGCCGCACCTCTGAATCACACACCGGGCAGCGATCAGGCATCACAAAGGGAGATGCATCATCAGGGCGTTGAGCCAACACGACACTCATCACCTCTGGAATCACATCGCCCGCACGGCGCACAATCACGCTATCACCACGGCGTACATCCTTGCGGCGAATCTCATCCTCGTTATGCAGCGTTGCATTGGTCACCGTAACACCACCGACAAAGACTGGTTGCAGACGCGCCACTGGCGTCAGTGCACCGGTACGTCCGACCTGAATATCGATATCGATAAGTCGTGTCATCTCTTCCTGTGCCGGAAATTTATGCGCGATTGCCCAACGTGGTGCACGAGAGACAAATCCCAGTGCCTGCTGCTGTTTCACGGCATCGACCTTGAAGACCACACCATCGATCTCGTAAGGCAGCGCATCGCGTCGCTTACCTATCTGGCGGTAATATTCAAGACAGCCAGCCACACCACTGACCGTCTGAGTCTCCGGCGAAATGCGTAACCCCCAGTCATGCAGGCGCTGTAATGTTTCATTATGATAGGCAGGCAACTCGCCACCCTCCACCACACCAACGCCGTAACAGAACATTGCCAGCGGACGCGCCGCGGTAATCTTTGGATCGAGTTGGCGCAGACTACCCGCGGCCGCATTACGTGGATTAACAAATGGCTTCTCGCCCTTTTCTTGTTGGCGGAGATTCAAGGCTTCAAAACCAGCCTTAGCCATATAGACCTCACCACGAACCTCCAGCACACGCGGATAATCATCGCCCATCAGGTGTAATGGTATCGAGCGAATGGTGCGTACGTTGTGGGTAATATCCTCGCCAACACGGCCATCACCACGTGTCGCAGCACGCACCAGCACGCCATCTTCATATCGCAGACTCACCGCGAGTCCATCGAGTTTGGGTTCAGCACAATAGATAACTTCGTCGACTTCTAGCCGTTCACACACACGCCGGTCAAAGGCGTGCATCTCCTCATCGCTAAAGGCGTTATCTAGCGACAACATCGCCACTGCATGCGGTACCTCATCAAAGCCCGCCAATGGCTTAGCACCAACGCGTTGCGTTGGCGAATCCAGTGTGATCAATTCAGGGGCCTGTTCCTCAAGCGCCTGTAGCGACTGCATCAGCCGATCATATTCAGCATCCGGGATCTGCGGATCATCCAGCACATAGTATTGGTGATTATGATGATTAATCTCGGCACGCAGGCGCGCGATCGATTGTTCAATATCGGTGGTGGTTAGCATTGAGCGAGTGTCCGTTGCGTGGGGCACGCGATTAAGTGCGCCTCTAAATATGACCGAACGCTATAGATGATGTCGCTGTTGCAGCAGGTTGGCCTTTATTTCCATAATATCGAAAGACTCCACCTTTTCAAACGCCTTTTCACGCATAATGTTATCCAACGTCATCACGACAGTGTCATCATGCTGCCTGATTACCTTGCCTCGAATCACCCGCGCCTCGGCACTCTCGGGCAGATCAAACGACAGCGTCACCATCGCGCCTTCGCGGCAGTTTGATGAACTATCCGCATCATTGTAGATAATTCTGGCGGCGCAATCTGAAAAATCAACCATCGTGCAGCTAAGTGGCTCATGATGGAGTTTGGCTTGAATCTGACCGGGGATATCTGTCTTCAATCGTACATGACTGCGTTGTTCAACCAAATTAAATGCTGCGGGATCGACATCGAGAATAGCCACCTGGTGCCCAACATAATGCCCCTCTTTGAGAACCATCTGTTTTCTGACCGTCATATCGATCACTGGCAGACGACCATCATTCTGCTCGCCCTTCAAGGTAATATTATTACCCTTGATAAAGCCGCCACCCTTACCCAGCAACTCCTTGCTTGCATAATCAAGCCCCTCTTCACCACGACTCACCGTCGGCATAATAAAACAGAAGCTCTCAATCTTCTTGAGCGGATCCCCCCTCAGGTAGGCCTGCGTCTCACCCTCCTCCTGCTTCCAGCTAATATCATTATTAGAATAAACAAGTTCGTTATTGATCGCATAGGCGATGATTGTGGTATTGAGCGTCAGCTCCTGCTTGTACTCAGGGTAGTAACTAAGCTTATTACCGATCGGAAAGTAAGGGATCAACCGAGCCAAACCATCACTATCGAGTTCAGGCTTTGACAAGGGCTTTTCATCAGCGGTGGCCCGCTTCCTGGCAATCTTGTTAAATATTCCCAACATGGCAACGACTCTTCTATTTAGATGAAACCAATCGAGCGATTATTCTAACCCAATAGCAATAATAATCATATTGCGCTATCGGCAAGCTAACCACATGATTTAATTGCGCTACCCACACAATTTCGCACTTAAATCGTCTGCCGGATACCCTCTGGCTGCCATGCAGGTGCAATCACATTGGGCATCCGGGAACGCTTCATCAAGCGCATCGGCGTCAGTGTAAACTCACCATAACGGTCATTAACCTGATCCATCACCACATTAACCTCTCGATGGTGGGGCTCAATTTGCGATGAGAAGAGCTCAATCTGGTGATTGGCGATACGTGGATTAAGCGCTGTAATCTGTACCTGATGCACCCCTTCGCCATGCCAGTGGGTATTCAACATTTCACGGCAGAGTGTCATGATCTCACGACCATCACTCACGGCTATCTCGGACTGATACTTGCCGCCAATCCAGCCAGACTTTGTACGCAGGCCGATGAAGAAACGTCCTGCCTGCATCTCATGACGACGCAGGCGTGTCGCCAGCTTTTCGCTCATGTGTAACAGATAGGTCTCGATCACATCCACATCCGTGGTATTGGGCGGCATCACCTTGCCGTGTCCCATCGACTTCGGTGGCCGCAGGTCGACATTCACCTTGTCCGGGTCTTCACCCTGACACATATGCCAGATACGTCGTCCAAGATTGCCAAAACGACGCGCCAAAACACTGATCGGTATTCTCTTCATCTCACCACAATTGCGCACACCGTATTGCGCAAGAAAATCACCGATGCCCTTGGCGATACCACACAGCTCGGTAACTGGCACATCTTTCAAGCGCTGCTCCGCCTCCCACGGCGGGATCACGGTAAGGCCATCTGGTTTTTCAAGTTTTGCAGCAAACTTGGCGGTCGTCTTGTCGCCACTGACACCTATCGAGCAACGAATCCCCGAAGCCTCAAACACCTTATCCCTCACCATCCGCGCAATGCGTAACGGGGTGCCATGCAACTTTTGACAGCGGGTAATATCAAGAAAGGCTTCATCGACCGAAAACACTTCGACATCGGGGGTAATATCGTGCAATGCACGTATGATATCTTGCGATACCCGAGCATAACGTTTGGGATCTGCCGCACACTGAATCAGGTCAGGGCAGAGACGTCGTGCCTCACGCAGGCGCATCCCCGTGCGCACACCATAAGCACGTGCCTCATAAGAACAGGTAATGATACAGGTGCCCTGCTCGCCATTAGTGACCGCCACCGGCTTCCCCATCCATTGCGGACGATCACGCTGCTCGATCGATGCAAAAAAGGCGTTCATATCGACCAGGATAATGGCGCGTGGCCACACTACTGGACTGCGATCTATCAATTTATATTTGTCCATACCTTACTCTCTCTGGTTATTATCTTTGTATCTTTTCCCTTTTCCCTGTCTTACCTTATATATAGCTACGCATTTGACCAACCAACACTCCCTGAATACGCACCCGCTGTGCCGCATAGACAAAAGGCTGCATGGTGCTATTTTCCGGAATCAACTTGACCCGTCCGTCATTCATATATTTCAGCCGCTTCAATGTCGCTTCCTCGCCATCGATCAACGCCACTACGATTTCGCCACTATTCGCTTGCTGACAGTGGCGGATCACCACCATATCGCCATCGAGGATACCCACATCGATCATCGAGTCCCCTACCACCTTAAGAATGAAACGACCCGGCCCCATAAAGAAGTCCATCAGGTTGAGCTTGTCGTGTCCGGGAATTGCCTCGATGGGCAGACCCGCGGCAATCCTGCCCAGCAGTGGCAGACTAGCGCTCGCCTCGTCTACATCATCGACCAGCTGCAGGCCACGCCACCCCGCGTGGTTACGCACGAGATGCCCTTTGTCGATCAGTCCCTGTACATAACGGTGTACCGTCCCCTTCGATGAGACGCCCACGATATCGCCGATCTCAACCAGCGTCGGTGCACGCTCATGCTGTGCAATATGCTGTCGGATGGCATCAAGAATGCGTTGTTCAAGTTCGGTCAACATAGCGATTGCTCCATTCCCAATTAATTTGTCTGGAGATAGCATAGAGAACTTTTAGAGAACTTTCAAGAGGTGCAAAAAATTATTGAACTCAAACACCAAAAAATGTCAATTCTTTGTCCTTGTACACTGATTAATAAGTGATTATTCTTGTCGGCTTGTTTTTTGGACTTTTATTTTGAACTGAAAACTCCTGACTCAGGTCGCCTACTTCAACTAAAAAGGACCTTTCGATGAAACTGCTCTACATCATCGCCGCAGCTGTTATTGCCAGTACACTTGTCGGTTGTACCTATACCTCTCAGGGGGGGGTCGCTAGCAAAGACCGCTACGCCGAGGCACAACAGGAAGACCACTTTGGAGACTCTGCCGAAAAGATTGTCTACCTCGACCAGAACTGGGACCGCTGGGACAGCCTGTGGTTTTATAACACTACCCAGGGCTCCAACTTCCTCCCCTACGACATCTTTGTCAACCTGGAACAGAAGGACGATCAGATACTGTTCAAAGACAGCGCAAACATGAGCAAGTATCGCTATCTGACTCAACGCGAAAACTGGGACAATCCCGATGGCCTGCCGGTCGGTTTCGTAAAAGATTCCTACCAGGGTGACGACTACGTCGGCTTCACTTGCGCCGCCTGCCATACCGGCCAGGTTAACTACAAAGGCACTGGCATCCGTATCGACGGCGGCCCTGCGCTGGCCGACATGGATGGTATGCTGCTCGCACTGGAAGAAGCACTGACTGCTACACAGAATGATCAGGAAAAATTCCAGC
Organism: uncultured Gammaproteobacteria bacterium; assembly: GCA_945788675.1. Taxonomy (GTDB): domain Bacteria; phylum Pseudomonadota; class Gammaproteobacteria; order SZUA-140; family SZUA-140; genus SZUA-76. The sequence continues at coordinate 5,067 of CALZMY010000096.1, forward strand.
GTATGGCGACACGTATCTCCAATGATCATCACGCAGTACGTCAACGGCTGGAAGCAACCACCAAACGACTGGCACTATACAATAAGGTCAACCGTCCAACCAACGGCAGTCACACCGTGCACTACGGTTACGGCCGCCTCGACGCCTTTGGCCGCATTTACAACCGCGTGCTCGGCCATTTAACCCCCGGCGATGAAGAGAGCAACTTCAACCCACCCAACGCGCCGGTCAGCTACCCCTTCCTGTGGGATACCCCACAACACGACTTTGTTCAGTGGAATGGCGTTGCCGACAACAACGACGGCTCACTAGCGGGATTTCTTGGGCCATTGGGGCGCAACACTGGCGAGGTACTTGGCGTATTTGCCACCTTCAGCCTCGAAAAACAGAAAAAACACCTGGGGTACAAGGCCTCCGCCGACAAACGTAATCTGGTGCGTCTCGAAAAACACCTGATTGATCTGGAGTCACCACTATGGCCAGAAGATATTCTGCCCAGGATCGACCGCCAACTGGCGCGTGAAGGCGAAGCGGTATTCAAGGCCTACAAGTGCCAGCTGTGTCACAGTGATGATGACGAGTTCATTCGTAACAACCCCAAACGGCTTGTCACCGCACAGTTTGCCAGCGTCGATATCATCGGTACCGATAAGCAGATGGCAAGCAATGCGATCGAATACAAAGGTAAAAGCGGCCTCTTTCAAGGCGAGATGATCGGCCTCGATCCAAAAGAAAAATTCGCTGAAGAGACCCCGGTGGTGACAGCACTGACAAAAGCGGCACAAGGCGTGATCATTGCGCGCGACCCCGACAAATCATGGCTGCGCGCACGTGCCGAGTGGCTTTACGACATCATCATTTCGCTCTTCGACAACCCGGTCAAGAAGGCTGAACGACATGTCGACTTTGAAATAAATGATGCATTTCCCAGCAGCCTCAACGCCTATAAAGCACGTCCACTGAATGGCATCTGGGCTACTGCTCCGTACCTGCACAACGGCTCAGTACCCAGCCTCTACGAAATGTTACTGCCGAGCTGTAGCGATGCAGAGATCGCTGCCGGCAACCCGTGCCGCCCTAACCGTTTCACCGTGGCCAGCCGTGAGATGGATCCAAAGAAGGTTGGCCTTGAGCAGCGTGACATCAGCGAATACCCATCCATATTCGAATTCGATACCTCGCTACCGGGCAATAGCAATGCTGGACACGAATATGCGGTAGGCAAAACAGCGGTCATTAAAGTAGACGCCGATGGACGTGCGATTCGCAACGCTGACGGTTCATTTGCAACAGAGATCCTGCCACCTATCAGCGACGACCAACGCTGGGCGCTGGTGGAGTACCTGAAGACGCTCTAAACTAGTAACCAATAGCGATAACAAAAAAGGCCTTGTGGAAACACAAGGCCTTTTTATTACACTTATTGCAAAATGCTGTTACGCACGCCACTTGAGTGAATAGTGCTCTGGCACCGCGCCACCATCTTTATCGATCGGTCCCAACGCCTCAATCTCAGGGCGCAACAACACTTGCTTCACCATCTCCGGGATCATCACTCTGCCAATCTCTTTGCCCATGCATTCATGCGAACCAAAACCAAAATGGAAGCTATTGCCATAGGGGCGCGCCGGATTAAAGGTGTCGGGATCATCAAAGGCCTCGGGATCGAACATCGCCGACAGCATCAACGGCATAATCGTCGTGCCTTTGGTAATCGTCATTTCTCGTTCCGTCCCTTTCGCGACAGTGTAGTCTTCGGCAGCGGTACGGAACATATATTTAAAGGCCGGGTTGAAACGCAGCGCCTCCCACACAATCGGGTCAAAGACATCGTTATCACCCGCTTTGGCAGCAGCAACGGCCTGCGTAAATATTTCAGGACGATCCAGTATCCCCTGCACCGCCTGGCTCACCGCCATTGATGTCGTCTCCACCGCACCAATCAACAAACCACCGGCATTGATCCCCTGACGCAAGATATTGAAGTTGGCCTCTTTGGGATAATCTGCCTGCAAAATTCGATAAACCACGTCGTCTTTCGATTTCCCCAGCTTATTCATAATCCATTTACGTGCGATTAACAGGCCGATATAGAGGCCGAGCCAGCGGTTGGAACGCTCTCGATTTTTGATAATCTCATTTGGATTCGGTTCATCATGAAAAAACTGATTATGAAATGCGTCGTACTGATTCCAGTAAGACCACTTAATCAAATGTTTTGGATCGATGCCATCAAGACCAAAGTGTTCCTGTACCATCGCAGTCGGCACGCTACGCGCATAGTCCGGTACCAGATCGATTGAGCCACCCGCCTCGTCCAGCGTCTCTTTAGCTTTAGCCGCGATAAACTCACGGATGCGCGGCAAGTCCTCACGTTTGAGCAGAGACAACATGATCGCCTTCTCGTTATTGTGCATCGGCGTATCATCTTCCGTCATCAGATAGTCGCCCATCTTGGGCTTGTAGAGCGCAACCGTAAAAGTGCGCGGAATACTGACCACCTCATTGAAATCATCAAAACGGGCAATCAGGGTACAGACTGGAGTCTTCAATATCGGACGCTGCTCCCGCAGCTCCTTGAAAAAGGCGATCGGATAATCATTGATCCAGCTGCGCACCAGCGGCCACTGCTCTGTTTCCGGTGTACGATCAAAACGCTCAAGGAAACTGCCTGCGTGCGAAGCTTCGTCGCCAGTATCATTATGGGTCTCCTCTGCGAGTGCTCCTTCTACTGCATTCATAGCCTTCTCCTTAATATTAGCTGAATCGAATGATAACGACGCTATTCACCCAGTCACGCGAGTGACGGGCAACCAAATTTCACCTCTTACATGGCTTATTCAAGACGTAGTGTCATGAGATTATCTTTAATCTCATCAATATTGTCCATGCTGACAAATCATTGACGTATTATGCTCAAATCAGGACCGTCACGCCTCGTTTTAGCTGCCCACTTTGCGTATAGTGAAAAGCCATAATAAATAGCGTATCAAATTAAGAGTGCAGCATGAGTAAATTACAGGAATTATTGAATGAGATACGTGAACTTGAAGCGCGTGTCGCTAGCGAAATCAATCGTGAAGCCGAGGCGCTCGGTTATACGATCAGGCGAGGACGCGCCCATTTTGAAGAGGAGGTACTAAAAAGACATCGCACCTTCGCTGTCAGTATCTCGCGTTATCTGCGTGAATCGTCACTGCGCATCATCATCACTGCCCCATTGATCTATAGCCTGCTGTTTCCCTTGCTGCTACTCGATCTTTTTATCGAGGTCTATCATCGCATCTGTTTTCCCGTTTACGGCATCCGCTATGTCAGGCGTAGTGACTACATCATCATTGATCGTCACCGCCTGCAATACCTCAATGCCATCGAACGTGTACATTGTGTCTACTGTAGCTATGCTGGTGGCTTTCTCGCCTATGCACAGGAGATCGCCGCCTGTACCGAGCAGTACTGGTGCCCGATCAAACATGCAGAAATGACGACCGCTGTCCATTCCCGTTATCATAAATTTACTGCCTATGGGGATGCTGAAAATTACCAGAAACGACTGGAAGCGTTACGCAAAGCCTTCAAAGAGGAATAATTAAGGAACCTGCCCTGAAAAAATTCTAAACTAATCTGACTTTATGCCGCCAATACCGGAAAGAGCGGAGAAGGGACAGATTTTTATGGCATCCAGCAGATACACCAGCGCCAAATGTGGTCAATGCGCCCAATGGAAAGTCACCAGAGATCCACTCGGGAGATGTAGCGTCGATCCAGAACATCAAACCACAATAGGCCGTTATGCTAAGGCATGTGGCGTCTTTGAAGAAGAAACCATCATAAAAAGACCGCCATCACGAAGCAAAGCCCTTTGATATACCACAAGCGCTGATTCTGCTTCGATTCAGCACAACTGCAAATCTCAACAACGATCAAAAAGCACGGTGGTCACGATCGAGCTTAGTCTTAAGTTTCATTCCCAACGCCGGTTTGGCGACTTCCTCAAACGAGAACTGATTGTAGGAAGCACTGTTGTTGAGCAACGTCTTCAACGCCAGATATTTCAGCTCACTTCCAACCACTACGCTTAAAACCGTATTGTTACTATAAACGGCAGCGGGCACAATCACACTCGCGCGGCAATCCCCTTCAGCCGGGATCATGATCGACCTAAAATATTCGCCGTTTTCTCCGACGCCTTTTAGCCCCTTGGTTGCGATGGTTACTGCTTGATCTGAGAGAACCTGTACACCACAGCGAATATCGTTATTGGGTAACATCACCAACCAGCGCACAATACCGGCCTCCCATCGACCATCTGCATCGTTGACTGCTATCGCCACCACATTCCCCACCGCAAGCGACGCATCGACCTGACCGCTGTCGCATACAATCGCCATACCCCCCGGGCTGGTATCGACCTGAATGCAGTCAGTGACTGTCAGTGGAGCAGACGCCCGCTCCTGACGACCTATCTCTGCCAGTCTGTTGGAATAGATCTTTTCCCACGCATCACTCTTCGTACTATCATCAAACTGTGAAACACGGTTACCCTTAATATTGGATGCTGCACGTGATTCCATCTCCTCCCGCTCCCACGGGTTCTCATCTTCTGGCACTAGTGAAAGGTCATCCAGTGACCCGGTCTCCAGCTTATTCAAGTCATGATCAATGTGAAGTTCATCATACTCGGGATTAAAAGGGGCATCGTCACTCAGTGCACGATGACAATCGTGCAATCCCGAGATCAGCTTCATCGGAGTTTTGATCGGTTCACGCACAGTTTCTCGTTCACCTCGCGCACCCCAGGTACGACGCAGCCGAATATACATCGCCTGACGAGCCCGAACACTCAGCATATTGCATCCCTTCTGTCCCTCTTCAGCCAGTACCTCTATCTGTTCATCCATATGGGCCAACAAACGAGAGATATCAAAGATTCGTCCATCGTGAAACTTGAGTGGTTTTTCGGAGAAGATATGACTGGCGGGGGCATCGATGCCAAGATCAACGATGACACCTTCACGGAAGGTGTCATCAGAACGTGACAACGAAGTTAACCTTGACCACTCGGCAAGCTGTTTATAGACCGATTCAGCCTCGCCCATCATCAGCCGTGATAGATCGGCCAGTGACAACAGCAATATCTTTTTATAGAGTTCGTTGATTGATGTAGAGGCCTCTCCCTGTGCAGCACTGCCACTGATCGCAATATCAAGCACACTCATCTGTTCGGAGATAGCATAGAGTTTGTGAATATCCTGCCAGGTACCCTCTTCCGGTGTACGATAAACCAGAAAACGCTCGATCAACTCCAGCGACATATAATGCAGCGCCTTAACAATCGAAAAAAAGAGCGCCTGCTTATGCCTGGCAAGTAGCTTCTTGTCTGCAATCAGATCACTGATAATAATCTTGTGGCTGATGGCACATTCGGCAAGCAGTTGCTGCGGTCGCTGTTTCGACTTGAGTTGTTTCTCTGAAAGCGGCAACGAGTCACTATCAAAGCTGCGCGGGACAATTTTATAAAGCTTATCAACACGATCAGACAGTAACGTCACCGCTTTGATACGCGCTTTTACATCGACCTGATGGCAATTAATATGGTGCAGTGCGTTCGTCACCTGTTCACAGCTGTGGGCATAGTCCATCAGCGGCAACGCCTCAATCCACGTCCTGAGGGCCGGCTCACGAATATCGATTTCAGTCGGTGCTGCGTTCGCTCGCAAAGGGATGTTCAATCTATTATTCATAATGACTCACGAAGTTTAGTAGCGGCTTACATAAATATGCCCTTTCTTTCTATTTTTAGCGGCATCATTACCTATGAACTTAAGGGAAAGCAGACTGTTATCCTGAACTCGAACAAAAACTCAGCTGCGCGCTCTCTACCCCCTCTGTCGCCCCTCTAAAGGCGCCTGCCACAACCCATTTGTTCAGGTATAATACCGGCCATTCAATCAGATACGTGGCAAAGCGAGGGTTTCATGCAACAAAATCAGGCACAGGTGGCGATCGTCATGGGCAGTAACAGCGACTGGCCCGTGATGCAACAGGCAGCCGAAATGCTGGCTGAATTCGGCGTTGCCTATGAGGCACAGGTAGTTTCTGCCCACCGAACCCCTGAATTGATGTTTGAATTCGCTGATGAGGCCCAGGCACGTGGTATCAAAGTGATCATCGCAGGGGCTGGCGGTGCCGCTCATCTGCCGGGCATGATCGCCGCCAAAACCACCCTGCCGGTACTTGGCGTACCCGTTCCCTCCCGTTACCTCAAAGGACAGGATTCGCTGCTCTCGATCGTACAGATGCCAAAAGGCGTGCCAGTCGCTACCTTCGCAATCGGCGAGGCCGGTGCCGCTAACGCCGGACTGTTTGCGATCTCGATACTGGCCAATGAAGATGCCGCACTGGCACAGAAACTAACCGCATTCCGTGAAACACAAAAAGAACGCGTCTTTGCAATGACGCTCGACGACCAGCCGTGAGCCATCCCATCATCACTCCACCAGCAACGTTGGCGCTGCTGGGCGGCGGCCAACTTGGTCGCTTTTTCGTTCAGGCCGCACATGAACTGGGCTATCGCGTCATCGTACTCGACCCGGA
>CALZMY010000097.1 GCA_945788675.1 uncultured Gammaproteobacteria bacterium
TGCACCTCTCTAGATAAGCGGCCGCTATTCTAACCGCTGACAGCGCATCTGACAATTATAATTTCACAATAATCATCAAGATAGATAACGGGTGGGGTCAGGCAGCCCTGCCTGCTGAAAACCAGCGCTACGCAGCCGGCAGGCGTCACAACGCCCACAGGCGCGCCCTGCCTCATCTGCAGCATAACAGGAGACTGTGAGGGCATAATCGACCCCCAACGCCGCACCGGCCTGTATGATCTCTCCCTTGCTCATCGCAATCAACGGGGTATGGATGGTCATCTGCTGCCCTTCAACCCCAGCACGCGTGGCAAGATTGGCCATTTTGGCAAAGGCTGCAATATATTCAGGACGACAATCGGGATAACCTGAGTAATCGACCGCATTGACGCCGATAAAGATATCCTGCGCCCCTAGCACTTCCGCCCAGCCCAGTGCCAGTGACAAAAAGATGGTGTTACGTGCGGGCACATAGGTCACTGGAATGCCGGCGTCTGATTGCGCCGCCTGCGGCACTTCGATATCAGGGTCTGTGAGTGCTGAGCCGCCGATACTACCGAGATCTAGCCGAATGGTTTTATGTGCGGTGACTGACGCCTGTGCTGCGATTGCCGCGGCGGCCTCCAGCTCAAAATTATGGCGCTGGCCATAATCAAAACTCAGCGCGTAACAGTCATAACCGGCATCTTTTGCCATCGCCAGTACAGTGGTGGAATCAAGCCCACCGGAGAGCAATACAACGGCCCTGGGAGATACATCAGACATTTTTAAAACTTACCCTTTTACCTTTGCCCTTGCGCTCTTTTACTCTTTTACTCTTACTTCCCAGGTATGTCGCCCCACAGATATTTATGCAGCTGAATCTGCATCCGTACGGGGAGATGATCTTCAAGAATCCACTCGGCCAGCACCTTTGCATCAAGATCGTTATGCACGGCCTGGAACAGGATCTCGTACTGTGAGGGTAGATCATATTCGATAAGCTTATCTCGCGCCCAGTCATAATCTTCGCGCGAGCAGATCACGAATTTTATCTGATCGTTGTTTTGTAACCACTGAATGTTTTCGTAACGATTTTTCTGCGCTTCACCAGAGTCCGGTGTCTTGAGGTCCATCACCTTCACCACCCGCGGATCAACCTTCGAGACATCGAGCGCGCCGCTGGTCTCCAGTGACACCTGATAGCCAAGATCACACAGACGAGACAACAGGGGTAAGGCCCCCTTCTGTGCAAGCGGCTCACCCCCGGTAAGGGTGACATAGCGACATTCATAACTGACCACATGCAACAGCACCTGATCAAGGCTCATCCACTCGCCGCCTTCGAAGGCGTAGGCGCTATCACAGTAGCCACAACGCAATGGGCAGCCAGTGAGACGAATAAAAATGGTGGGGATACCGACAGTGCGTGACTCGCCCTGCAGGGAGTGAAAAATTTCGGTCACTCTAAGACGCACCGCAGACGGGGCGTCATCACTGCCATTATCTTGCGCTTCCGATGCCATGGCTTACGCTATTACTCCTGATAGATTACGATCCATTGAACCATGCCGCTCGAGATTGCATCAAAACCGCGCTCAATATCGAACAGAAACGTGGCAGGCTAGTGCCCTTCCAGTTTCATACGGTGCAGACGATTATCTGCCAGCTGAGCCGCGGTTGTTTTCGGGAAACGCTCGACCAGACGACTCAGTGTCTGGCGCGTCTGATCCCACTCCTTCAACTCATAAAAGGTATAACCTATCTTAAGCATAGCATCCGGTACTTTGGAACTTTTCGGGTAACCATTCAGCACCTTCTGAAACTCATCAATCGCCTCTGGATAACGACGCGAGACATAGTTTGCCTCACCTATCCAGTATTGTGCATTCCCCGAGTACTGACTCCCCTTAAAGCGAGCAAGAAAACTCTGGAAGGCGACAATGGCCTCGTCATAACGCCCTTCACGCAAGACGGTTAACGCCTGCTGATAAGCTGATTGCTCCTGTAACGGGTCGATCGTCACCGTCGGCGCTATTGCCGCCGGCGCTGCTCCACTACCACCACCCAGGGCAGGCGCCATCGGAGGTGGCGAAGTGAATGTCGCTGCTGAAGGGGCAGTCACTGGTGCAGCCCTGGTGGCACGCGGAGCGTCCCCACTGCTATTTGGCGTTTGTGGGGCCAAACCAGTTGCAGGCGCACGACTGCCCGACTTTTCCAGTTGTAAGATACGGCGATCAATATCGAGATAGAGATCACGCTGACGCTGCTTAATACCAGTAAACTCATGACGCTGGACTTCCAGTTCACCACGAATTGTCTGCAGTTCTAATTGCAGATCTTCGACTCGAGAAAGCATCTCAAGCAGCGCCTGATTATCAACCAGGCGCTCCAGGCGCGCCACGCGCTGCTCGAGTGATAATCTACGCTCGGAAAACGCCGGCGCTGGCGCGGCTGATGCTGGCGGTGGCGGAGGGGCTACAGTCGAAATCGATGATTCATGAATCGGTGGCAGTCCATCCTGTGCCGCAGCAACAGAATATAAACCAAAGGTCCCGACCACCATTGTCAATGCGGCTATCCCTAGCCGCTTGTTGCACACAGCGCTCAACGTCTGTTATCCCTAACGCTGTCTGAGATAGACGATTTCAACGCGACGATTGAGTGACCATGAAGAGTCATCATGACCGGTTGCCACTGGGCGTTCTTCACCGAAGCTCACGACTTCCAGCTGATTGCGTGATGCACCCTGCAAGCCAAAATGACGCGCAACCGAATTGCCACGACGCTCACCCAGACCGATGTTGTATTCACGTGATCCTCGTTCGTCGGCATGCCCTTCCAGCTTCACCATCGCACCCGGATTTTCAGCAAGATAAGCGGCATGCGCCCCAATGATCTCATTGAATTCAGATCTCACCTTGCTTCTATCGAAATCAAAGTAGATGACGCGCTTTGCAAGCAGGCTGGAGGGATCATCCAGATCCAGGGTTAGCGACTGAGTGCTGATATCGCTGCCATCACTCAGCCCCATGGTCTCAACTGAACTGTCACTGTCATCGATGCCGCGGCTGCTATCACTGGCGTCGCCAGCGCCAAACCCAGCAGTAGAACTCTGTGTGCCACTATCAGCGCCAAGCTGGCCGTCATCAGCGGTATCTGTTGGTGCACTGGCACAACCCGCCAGAAACATAACAGGTACGGCCAGAATCAGTGCCTTTTTGAGAATATTCATCAATCACTCCTAAAATTTATTAAATTACGTGCTTCTTTCTTGCTCTTTTATCTATGGTATGGTGACCATACCGGTTCGCGGGCTTCGCCTTCTTGAAGTACTAACCGTTGACGTACCCTGCCATCAACGGAGACAGCAGACAAAACCCCTCTGTTCTGGTTCTCGGTTGCATAAATGATCATGCTACCATTCGGCGCAAAACTTGGCGATTCATCCAGTACAGAATCTGTCAGCACCTGCAGTGCGCCATTTTGCAGGTCCATCACAGCTATCCGATAACGATCACCGCTACCGTGAACCATTGCCACCAGTCGCCCATCCGGGGAGAGCGTGGCGCGTGCATTATATTCTCCTTCAAACGTCAGGCGCTTAACCTGTCGTCCAGAGAGCGTTACCTGATAAAGCTGAGGCTTCCCGCCCCTGTCGGAGGTAAATACTATCGCATCTCCCCCCGGAGTCCAAACAGGTTCTGTATCAATTGCATAGCTGGTGGTCAAACGTGTCAGCTTTTTATTCAAAAGATTCATCACATAAATATCTGCGCTGCCGCCTTTGGAGAGCACCATTGCCAGCCGCGTGCCATCCGGCGACCAGGCGGGCGCGCCGTTAATGCCTCGAAACGAGGAGATCTTTTCGCGCTTACCCGAACGGACATTCTGGGTATAGATTGCCGGTCGACCCTTTTCAAAGGTGACATAAGCGAGTTTTTTACCATCCGGTGACCACGATGGCGACATCAATGGATGGCGAGAATTTAGAATCGCCTGCGGACCGTAGCCATCTGCGTCGGCCACCTGTAGAGAATAACGAGGTTTGCCCGCAGCGTCCTGTGCCTGCGTCACATAAGCGACCTGAGTATCAAATGCGCCGCGCTCACCTAGCAGCGCTTCATAAATAATGTCGCTCACCTGATGTGCCGTCTTGCGCAGATCGGTGCGGCCACCGCGCATATTAAAGGTCTGACCGGTAATTTGCGTACCGCGAAAGACATCGAACAGAATAAATTGCACCTGATATTGATTATTCTGCAAGGCCCGCAGCTTACCTACCACCAGGCTTTCGACGCCCAGGCTGCTCCAGTTCTGAAAGTTCACCTTCGATGGGTCACGCGGCTTCGCCAGCATGTCACGCTCCGGCAGTGGTGAAAAACGGCCACTGCGATGAAGGTTCGCAGTGATAATCGCGGCAATATCGATCGGCGCCTCAACCCTCGGCCCCTCCCAGCTAAACGGCACCACCGCGATCGGCATCGCCCCTTTGACCCCCTGGGTGATCTCGATCGTCAACGCCGCCTGGGCACTACTCCCCAGACAGACCATCCATAGTAATAAGCTGCGCACAATAACTTTCAATATTTAATCCTCGGGATCAAAAACAAATTCCAGGTCACGAAAACGGTCAAACAGCGCCCGATCCGCGGGGAGCGGCATCGGCGAGGCCTTCAATACGGCCGTCTCCACCGAACGATCAAACACCGCATTGCCACTGCTCCTGATGATGCGCACATCCAGCACATCGCCCCCCGGAATTATACGTACCTTCACGGTACAAACCAGCCCCGCCACTGAGCCACCTGGCTGCAACCAGTTGCGGATCACCTTCTGGCGGATGATCTCCAGGTGTTTGTCGACAATCGACTGGTATTCGCGTTCACGCGCGGCATCCAGGCGACGCTGCTCTTCAGCCAGCTGCTGCTGACGGATACGCGCCTCTTCCTCTTTTTTCATCTTCGCCTCGAGCGCCGCCTCTTCCGCCTTCAATTTTTCCAGCTGCGCTTGTTTCTGCGCCTTGAGACGCTTCTCTTCGGCAACGCGCTTCTTCTTCGCATCGAGTCGTTTCTTTTCTTCAGCCTTGCGCTGTTTTTCAGCTATTTTGCGCTTATTCTCTTCTGTTTTACGCTTATTCTCTTCTGTTTTACGCTTGGCCACTTCAGCTTTACGTCTCTTTTCTTCGGCCTTCAGCTTACGCCGCTCCGCTTCACGTTTCTTTTTCAGATCCGCAAGTCGTTTCTCTTCGCGCTTACTTGCCTTTTTGGCATCATCCAGTTTTTTCTGTTGCGCCGCCGCCAGATTTTTCTTTTTCTCATCGGCAAGACGCAGCTTTTCCATCTCCGCCTTGATCTTCGACTCATCCACCGCCGTGGCCTGAATCACATGGGGCGGCGGTTTGGGCCTGGTTTTCCAGTCGAGGCTCATCACGATCACCGCGACAAAAACCACATGCACTAAAATGGAATAGAGCAGAAAACGGGGCGATTTCACCACCCGCGTGATTAATGAATCGTCAGAGACGATCACTTTCTTTTTGGCGTTCAAGCGACTATGCCCTTCTGTGCGCGCAAGAATTAATCATCGAGCGCCTCGGTCACCAGCCCCACACTTGGTGCTCCGGCCTTCTGCAACAGCGCCATCGCCGTGACGACTGCACCATAATTGACCGACACATCGCCACGCACCAGCACCTGGGTGCCAGGTTGATAACGCAACACCGCCGCCACCCGCTGCACCAGCATTTCGTGATCTATCCCCTGTTTAGGATCTTCACCGACATTAAGATAATAGAGGCCATCGGCATCTATCGACACGATCAACGGCTCTTTTTCCGTCTGCTGCACCGGCTCGGCGCTCGCCTGCGGCAGCTCGACCTTCACCCCCTGCGTCATCAGCGGTGCGGTCACCATAAAGATGATCAGCAGCACCAGCATCACGTCGATATAGGGCACGACGTTGATCTCGGACATCGGCCGTTTGCGGATACGTTTAGTGTTAGCCATATGCCCTCAGCGCTAATGAAATTGCGTGCATTTCGCTCACACTAGCTATGGGCCTGACGATGCAGAATCGACGAAAACTCCTCGAGGAAGTTGTCGTAACGATTGACCAGACGATCAACATCACTGACATAACGGTTATAGGCCACCACCGCCGGGATCGCGGCAAACAGCCCCATCGCGGTCGCAATCAGCGCCTCAGCGATACCGGGAGCCACCATCGCAAGGGTCGCCTGATTGGCGTTACCCAGCGCGCGAAAGGAGTTCATGATCCCCCAAACGGTGCCAAACAGACCGACATAAGGACTGGTCGAACCGACAGTGGCAAGAAAAGGCAGATGGCTCTCCAGTTGATCGATCTCGCGATTCAACACCACGCGCATCGCACGCTGGGTACCATCCAGCACTTCACGGGGGGCGATACCCTCCTGCTGATGCAGGCGTACAAAGGTACGAAAACCGGCCTCAAAGATCGTCGATGCCCCTTTCATCTCGCCCGGTTTCGAGGTGACCTGCTTATGCAGCTCGTCCATGCTGATGCCGGACCAGAAACGTGACTCAAACACATCAACCGCCTGCCTGGCCTCCTTGATTTCGTTACGCTTGCGGAAGATCAATGCCCACGATATCAGCGAGATCAACAGCAGCAGTAGCATCACCATTTGCACGAGGAAACTCGCGCCGGTAATCAGGTGTACCAACGACATATCAGCGGTCACGAGGGGTCTCCATCAATAGATATTCTGGAAAAACAGGAGGGGAGCGAAATCTTCGCGCTCAGAAAGGCGAGCGCGCCACTATGCAAATCATCTGTTTTAAGCAGCGCAGTCCTGTGAAACATATGGGGCTGTATCATACCCCGATATTTTCATAAAAACGAGAGCGATGTAGCGCAAAGACTGTGACAAAGATCGCAATGGTAATAATCATCGTCGGCTATTGCCCGTCAAACATTTCCTGAACCTGAGAACTCTCTTCGCGCGCCGGCGGTGTCAGGCCAAAGTGTTGATAGGCGTGGCGGGTTGCCAGCCGCCCACGCGTGGTGCGCATAATAAATCCCTGCTGGATCAGAAAAGGCTCCAGCACATCTTCAATCGTGCCGCGCTCTTCACCGATCGCGGCGGCGAGGCTATCGACACCGACCGGCCCACCATCGAATTTCTCGATAATCGTCATCAACAGGCGACGATCCATCACATCAAAGCCACACGGATCGACATTAAGCATCGTCAGCGCGCGGTCGGCCACCTCGGCGGTCACCCGGCCGTCGGCCTTTACCTCGGCGTAATCGCGCACCCGCCGCAGCAGACGATTGGCGATACGTGGCGTACCACGCGAACGTCGCGCTATTTCCAGCGCACCTTCAGGGGCCATCTCCATGCCGATGATCTGCGCAGAGCGTGTGACGATGGCACAGAGATCATCGATGCCATAAAATTCAAGGCGCTGCACGATGCCAAAGCGGTCACGCAACGGCGCGGTCAATAGACCCGCACGGGTGGTTGCACCGACCAGGGTGAACGGTGGCAGATCGAGTTTGATTGAGCGCGCCGCGGGCCCTTCTCCAATCATGATATCGAGCTGGTAATCCTCCATTGCAGGATAGAGCACCTCCTCGACCACCGGACTGAGGCGGTGGATCTCATCAATAAAGAGCACATCACGCGGCTCGAGGTTAGTCAGCAACGCGGCAAGATCACCGGGGCGTTCCAGCACCGGGCCGGAGGTGTGGCGCAGATTGACGCCAACCTCGTTGGCGATAATATTGGCAAGTGTGGTTTTACCCAGTCCGGGCGGACCAAAGATCAATGTGTGGTCGAGTGCCTCGCTACGCCGTCGCGCCGCCTCGATGAAGATCTCCATCTGCTCACGCACCGCGGGCTGACCGACATAGTCCGCCAGTTTAGTGGGGCGAATGGCACGATCGATGGCTTCATCATCAACCCCTTGCGAATGGCCACTGATCATGCGGTCGGTCTCAATCATCGCACAACATCACCCATCATTTGATCACCGTCGCCTGCAATGCGGCACGAATAATCGCTTCGCTGCCAAGCCCTTCGCTCTTGATCGAGCGCACCATACGACTCGCCTCCTGTGCCTTGTAGCCAAGCGTCACCAGCGCACTGACCGCATCGCCCACGGCATCTTTCCTGTGCTGATTAGCGCCAACCGCCTCAACTGCCGTCACACCTGCAGCGCTCCCGACCGCCTGTTTATCAAGACGATCACGCATCTCGATGATCAAACGTTCGGCGGTCTTTTTGCCGACGCCGGGCAGCCGTGTCAACGTCGCGCTATCGCCCTCGCGGATACAGAAGGCAAAGTCATCGATCGACATGCCAGAGAGGATCGTCAACGCCATCTTCGCGCCAACCCCATTAATGCGGATCAGGCTGCGAAACATTGCGCGCTCCGCCTCCGAGGCAAAACCGTAGAGCAGTTGTGCATCTTCACGCACCACCAGATGGGTATAGAGCGTAATTTCATTCGCTTCGAGCGGCAGGGTGTAGAAGGTGCTCATCGTCGCCTCGACCTCATAGCCGACGCCGTTGACATCGATCAACAGCTGCGGCGCCTGCTTCCACACCACCTGGCCGCGCAGACGACCAATCATTGTGACACCACTTCGCGCGCGTTATGCGCCGCGGCCAGATAATCCAGTGACTGACGGGTATTGCTATGACACAGTGCGCAGGCCAGTGCATCGGCGGCATCGGCCTGCGGTATCTCCGACAGTTTCAACAGTGCGGTAATCATATGCTGCACCTGCGCCTTGTCGGCGTGACCACGTCCCACCACCGCCTGCTTAATCTGCGTCGCGCTGTATTCATGCACCACAATCGATTGTGTCACCACCGCACAGATGGCGGCGCCACGTGCCTGCCCCAGCTTCAGCGCCGAGGCCGCATTGCGCTGCATAAAGACATTTTCGATCGCCATCTCATCCGGCCGGTAACTGCGCACCACCTCAAAAATCCCTTCATAGATAGTCTTCAGGCGCTGCGGCAGGGTACCATCCGCGGTACGCACACAACCACTTGCGACATAGGAAACGCGGCTGCCCGAGACATCAATGACACCAAAGCCGGTAATGCGGGAACCGGGATCGATGCCGAGAATACGTGTCCCCTGCGAGGATTGTATGCTGACAGTACGCGTCATACTGATTTGCTCTGTATTAAACCATTGATTAAACTATCAGCGCGAGTGATCAAAGCTGCGCCATGACCTCTTCTGAAACATCTGCATTGGAATAGACATTCTGTACGTCATCCAGGTCTTCCAGCATGCCGATCATACGCAGCATCTTCTCCGCCCCTTCGAGGTCAAGTTCGACGCTGGTCGAGGCCTGCATCGTCACCTCAGCATGCTCTGGCGCAAAACCCGCCGCGACCATCGCCTCTTTGACATCAAGAAAGTCTTCGGGTGTGGTCTGCACATCCACCGTACTATCATCATTACTTACCACATCTTCAGCACCTGCCTCCAGCGCAGCTTCCATCACCGCATCTTCGTCACAGCCAGCGGGATAACTGAGGATACCGAGCTTGGTGAACAGGTAGGCCACCGAGCCGTCGGTGCCGAGATTGCCACCACACTTGGAAAAGGCGTGACGCACCTCCGCCACCGTACGGTTGCGGTTATCGGTCAGGCAATCAACCATCACCGCCAGGCCATTCGGACCGTAGCCCTCGTAGCGGATCTCCGCATAATCGTCGCCTTCGGTCGCACCACTGCCGCGTTTTACCGCACGCTCAATGGTGTCTTTGGTCATGTTGCCGCCAAGTGCCTTATCGATCGCCGCACGCAACCGCGGATTAGAAGAGACATCGCCGCCGCCCATACGCGCTGCAACAGTTATCTCCCTGATTAACTTGGTAAATAACTTCCCTCGTTTGGCGTCCTGAGCACCCTTGCGGTGCTGAATATTCGCCCACTTACTATGACCTGCCATATTCCCTCTCACAAAAACCGATTTTGCGACAGTCTATCATCCCACGTCTGGCAATTTAAGAGGGTGTCTGCGCGTCTTTTCTCATTCGATGCCACTCATATCCTCACTCTTTCGCACAGAAAAGCACCTAATGTCTGCGCCAATCATCATAGAGACAGGGCAAAAGAAGGAGAATGGAGAAACGAAGTGGGACGCCAGACAGGTAGCATCATCACCAGGCAATGGTCGGCACAGCCACCAGCTGGAGCACGGTATAAAGTGTCGCAAGAAATGCCGCCAACACCATCAGCCCGAGCAGCGCACGCACCCCCTGATGATTCCCCTTGACCCAGTGGCTATCAATCACAGCCTGTCCTACCACATCAAAGCCACCCACCACCGGCGTCAACGCAGCGATGATGATCGCAAAGCCAGTCAACGTAAACGGACGTTCCGGAAAGAGAAACGCCACCCCCAATAACAATGCCACGATGGCATAGGCAAATAGTAGCGACACATAACGCATCAAAAAACACCCCAGCACTTTTTTAAATAAATCATTCCACGATACCTTATGCGTCGAATGCACAACGATATTACCAGGGCTAGCGTAAACACAACTATTAAAGAGATTACGCATGAACCAGGTCAAGAATCACTGCTATCAACAGGCAGGAGAAATGAGAAGGTTGTTCCACGGCCCACGGCACTGTCAACCTCAATGCTACTACCGTGCAATTCCAGAATTTTGAGACTGATAGCTAACCCCAATCCACCCGGTTGCGAACGACTAGTCGCGTTTTCTCCCTGATAAAAACGTTCAAAGATATGGGGAAGATGTTGCGATGAAATCCCTGATCCGGTGTCGCAAACCTTGGTTAACAATGCCCCATGATGCGTCTCAAAATGGACGGATACCGCACCGCTTGTGGTGTGCTTCACAGCATTACCGATAAGATTTTCGAACACACGGGCAATCAGAGCGATATCTGCATAGACAAAATGAGGGCTCTCGTCAGGCGCTACCATCAACGAGATCTGTTTTTCCTGTGCCTGAAGCTGAAATTTTTGCATCACATCATGGGCCAGCTCAGCAAGATTAAAGACTTCACGGTGAAGAACGGTTTCATGCGCCTCCAGTTTAGCTAGTTCAAAAAGTTCGCTAATTAAATGGGTAAGACGATCGCTACTACGCATCGCAAGCTGTAGGAATTTTTGTTTTTCCTCAGCACTCAACAGGTCTCTTTTAAGCGTCAATGTTTCCAGATAGCCGTGGAGAATCGAAACCGGCGTGCGCAGGTCATGGGAAACATTCACCACCAGTTCACGGCGTAGTCGATCCTGCTGTTTCAGGTCATCTAGCTGCGTCACAATGCGTTGCGCCATCTCATCAAAGGTATTGGTGAGCCGGTCAATCTCATCACCCTGTTGCCGCTGCTGCCTGTCTGCGCTGAATTGGCTAAAATCACTATCACGAAAGCGATTCATGCTTTCACTGAGGCGGTTGATACGCCGCGTTAACTTGTAAAACAGCACTAAACCGGCAAACAATCCTAACAACAGGCTACCCATCAACGCCCAGCCACTTTGACGCCAGATAAAACTTTCATTCATAAAGCGCTCAACGTCGTCGTACTGCTCTCCACGCAGCACCACATAAAGATAGCCCTCTGGTGCTTCAACACTTGGTACCTGAGTCACAGAAAAGATCTTACTCTGATCATGACTGCGCGGATCATCACCCAATAGCGGCAAGCGCTTGCCGCTGAGAAAGTCCATAACCGGTACCAGCGACACACTGTTGCGTTTCACCTTACCTGGATCCGCCGAGTAGGAAAGAATCTTGCCCTGCAGGTCGAGCAGATATATTTCGATACTTGGATTGATCACCATATAGGCGGAAAAAGTCTCCTTTAATGCCGCTTGATTGATGCGACCTGACTCCACCAGGTTGCGGTCTGCCACCAGTTTTTTTGCCAGATCAAGATTAAGTTTTTGCTCCACTTCCTGCTGGTAATAGCGGACGCTGGAGAGACTGAGAAAAGTGAAGATCACCCCGACGACCAGCAACAGGAGCACCAAGGTAAAAGCGAGCTTGGCATAAAGGGTACGCAACATGATTAAAGTTCGTCGTTAAATTTATAACCGACACCCCATACCGTCAGGATATATCGAGGATTCGCCGGGTCGGCCTCAATCTTGTTGCGCAAACGGTTGATATGGGAATTCACGGTATGCTCATAGCCTTCATAGCGGTAATTCCACACCTGATCCAGCAGTTCGGTACGGCTATAGACCCTGCCCGGATGGTTGACAAAATGCCACAGGAGATCAAACTCCTTCGCTGTCAACTCAACCGTCTTTCCAGCCAGTATCACTCGATGTTTGTCGGCTTCGATCACAAGATCGCCGAACTGCAATCGAGAGGCGGTGACGGGGACGGCACCGCCTTCTACTGCCTCCATGCGACGAAATTGCGCCTTGACCCGTGCCACCAGCTCCGGCAGGCTGAAGGGCTTGGTAATGTAATCATCAGCGCCGATCTCCAACCCAAGCACCCGATCCAGCTCAGACGATCTGGCGGTCAGCATGATAATCGGCACATAATCCGTATTGTTGCGCAGACGCTTGCAGACCTCCAGTCCGTCGATCACCGGCAACATCAGATCAAGAATAACCAGATCGTAGTCGCCCTGCTGGTAGCGATCCAATCCAGCTGCGCCATCGCTGGCAATATCTGCATCACAGTAGATATCTTTGAGATGCAACTGGATCAGGTTGGCAATCTCTGGATTATCCTCGATGATGAGGACCTTGTGATTCATAAGCGATATTCCATCGCTGCAATCAAACAGCACATAACAACACGGTCAACTCCTGAAAGCCAGCCCCCACCGTAACGGAAGGGGGCACAGCCGTCTACTACTTAAGACGTGTGACAACGACCCGCATGCCCGGATTGTCGAATCGGAATGATGAGTCTAATGCCGATGTCGCCAGGCCGTCCTCCAGCCCCACAACACCTGCATGGACAGCGACAAAGTCACGATCATTTCGGTCGGCGTTGAAACCTTCGCCTCCCTGACCGGGAAGATCTGCCGCAGCCTCACTGTTTCCTTCACTACCTGCATCGTAAATCTTAGCGTAGAGCGTAAGGTCATCTCCTTTTTTCAACTGGCTGATATCGGCACCGTTTAATGCAACAAAACCATCATTGGTGTTAACCAGCATCCCCGCAAGGCTTAGATGAGGATCTTTTGCAGCACCTTTGACTGTGAAAGACTCACTACCGCCAGGCGCAA
>CALZMY010000098.1 GCA_945788675.1 uncultured Gammaproteobacteria bacterium
ATTTTTGGTGCCTCTTCGATCAGTCGGCGTGTAAACAGATCGATGTCACCCATCTGACCACTGGCAAGGATTTCAACTTCACCATATTGATTACGCACCCAGCCATCGATGCCCAGTTGTTTTGCAATGCGGTAGACATGTGGGCGAAAGCCTACACCCTGTACACAGCCTGCGAGATGCAGGTGGACCGTTTTGATCGGGACGTTGTTTGCATTGGTTGCGATGAGGGCGGCCATCGGTATTATGCCTGAAGCGGTCGTTCCAGCTTTACCGCTGACTGTTTGTGCAGACCATTGGCCCACCAGATGCGGCAGGCCCCTTCGTCAGAGACCATGCAGGGGCCGATAGGGGTGGCGGGTGTGCAGGCAGTGCCGTAGAGGCGACACTGATTGGGGTAGCATTTACCGAGCACCACCTGTGCGCAGTCGCAGCCGGGTGGCATCTCACCCCTGTTTTTTTTGTTTGCATATTGTGCAAAGTGGATCTGTGCATCGTGGGCGCGGTAGCTTTTATTCAGGGCGTAACCCGATGCGGGTATTGTGCCGATGCCACGCCACGCGCTGGCCACGATATCCATGGTTTGATTGATCAATTTTTGTGCAGTGCGATTGCCCGCTGGTTTAACAATGGAGGGGTAGCAGTTTTCAAGTCGCGTTTCGCCATTGAGTGTCTGTATGATGACCGAATAGATGGCCGCGAGCAGTGATTCGGCATCGAAACCGGCAACGGCAACCGGTAGTTGATGCTGCTCAGCGACAAAGCGCCATTCATCACTACCCATCACTGCACTGACATGCCCGGGTGCAATCAATGCGTTAAAGCCCGGCGTTGAATTGGGATTACCGTTGTCGCTATCGAGGAGTTGTGCGACAGCAGGCCAGGTGCGGCGTGCGGCGAGCAGCAGCAACAGGTTGTCCGGAATGCCTTCGGCAATGAGTGCGGCAGTGGGGGCAGTAGTGGTCTCAAATCCCGCCATAAAAAAGACGACCCTTTGCTGTGGGTGCTGCAGTGCCAGCGTGCGCGCCTCAATCGGTGAGGCGATCGGGCGGATGTCGGCACCGAGTGTACGGGCCTGTTCCAGAGAACGTGGCGCGTTTTTGGCTGCGTTGATCGGTACACGTAACATGTCGCCAAAAGTAGCGACGATTACCGCTTCATTGAGCGCGATTTGCATCGCAAGCTCAATCGCCTCTTCAGGACAGATGCAGACCGGACAACCGGGGCCGGGGATGAGTTCGATATTCTCTGGCAGTAGAGTACGCAGCCCTGCCTGGTTCAACGCACGTTCGTGGCCGCCGCAGACGTTCATCACTTTGATGGTGTCAGTGACGGGGAGGGCGTTGATTTTATCGAGCCATTGTTTTGCGTTACTGGTTGACATGGTTCAGAGGCTTGTTAGTTTTTGTGAACAAGCATCTTTTAACCACGCGCACCAGGCGTCGATGCCGCTGCCGTTTTTGGACGAGAGCTGTATGATGGGTCTGTTGCCCGACACAGCACGAAAGTAATGTGTCGCCTGTTGTGGATTGAAATCATCCAGCAGTGGCAGCAGGTCGCACTTGGTAATCAACATTAGTTCTGCAGCACGAAAGATCACTGGATATTTTGCCGGTTTGTCGTCGCCTTCAGGGGTCGACAGCAGGGTGATGTTGTGGTGCTGGCCAAGGTCAAAACTGGCGGGGCAGACGAGGTTGCCGACGTTTTCGATAAAGAGCAGATCAACCGCTTCGAGGTCAATCTGTTGTAAGGCGTTATTCACCATCGTTGCGTCAAGGTGGCAGGCGTTGCCGGTGGTGATCTGGATTGCGCTCACTCCTTTGGCTCGAATACGAGCGGCATCGTTTTCTGTCTCGAGATCGCCTTCAATCACGGCGATACAATACTCCCCTTTGAGTTCATCGATAGTGCGTTCCAGCAGTGAAGTCTTGCCTGCACCGGGTGACGACATCAGGTTGATTGCGGTGATGTTGTGTTGCTCGAGTAGTGAACGATTAAGGCTGGCCTGTTGGTTGTTCTGTGATAATAACTGGCTGTGAACTTCTACAGAGAGTGGATCGCTATGTGGCGTATGAATGATATTTTCACCGTCATTGTATACGGTATGCGGTCTGTTATTGTTGCAGCCGCAGTCAGTGCACATAACGTTCCTCTGCGCCACTCTGCTGCCCAAGAATCACGCTATCGAGCATCATCTCATCACCGCTGATGAGTTGTGTCGCGCTGCTATTGCAGTGAGGGCAGGTGAGTCGATTGATTTCTACGTCGCTTTTTTCCTCACAATCTTGACATAAGATGGTTACCGGCATTGATGTGATTTCGAGTGTGGCATGTTGTGCTGCTGTGCCGTGAGCAACCAGCGGAAAGGCGCGGAGTAGGAGTTCATTTTCAATGCCTGCGAGTGGTCCTATTTTAAGTCGAATGACTTTGATCTCTTCGGCATGATGCTCTTCTGCAATGTCGGTTACCTGTTGTAGCAGTGCGCGACAGACTGAGAGTTCATGCATGCTTTTCATGCTCGGAAATAGCGCGCATGTGATCGTCAATTTGCCATGCAATTTGCGCATGGTCAGGGTCTATCTTCTGAATGGCATAGCCGACATGCACCATTACAAAGTCATCCACTGACAGGGAGCAGTCCTGTAGTAGGAAGCAGTTGATCTCACGCTCAATGCCCTTGCTGTTGCATCGGGCAACGTGGCCGTTAATCTCGATGATTTTCATTGGGATGGCGAGGCACATAGCGATGAATAATCCTGAGCTGATCCATGTGAAAATTGATAAGCCTGAACTATAGCACGGTGTGCATTACGTATAAATGATGAGAGAAGTTAAAGGGGCAAGAAGATGGGCGACGATGGCCTGGAATAATTGATTTAGCGCTCACCCCGTTAAAATGGGGTGAGCGCTGATATTGCACTGGATCTAATCGATGGGTTAAATAACGCGGTCATTGCCACCATCAAGCGGCACATTAGCGCCTGTGATTTTGGCGAATAGTGTGTCGCACATCTCCGCTGCCAGCGCGGCGACATCGGCCGAGTTGATCTCCACTTTGAGCAGGTTTTTCTTTTTATACGCCTCAATACTCATGCCGTAATGTTGGGCGCGTGATGCCAGTACTTCATCACTCCAGATGGCAGTATCGAAGACAGCATCGGGGTGAATACTGTTGATACGGATGTTGTCCTCGCTCCATTCGA
Organism: uncultured Gammaproteobacteria bacterium; assembly: GCA_945788675.1. Classification (GTDB taxonomy): domain Bacteria; phylum Pseudomonadota; class Gammaproteobacteria; order SZUA-140; family SZUA-140; genus SZUA-76. The sequence goes on from CALZMY010000098.1 coordinate 3,201, forward strand.
GGGCCGCGACGCGTGCTAATTGATTCAATGCGGCTTTGGATGCGGAGTATGCGGCAGCGCCAGG
>CALZMY010000099.1 GCA_945788675.1 uncultured Gammaproteobacteria bacterium
TCAACCCTGGCAATTCAGGCGGCGCGCTGGTCAATGCCGCCGGTGAGCTGGTGGGCATCAACACCGCCATCTACTCCCGCTCCGGCGGCTCACAGGGCGTTGGCTTTGCGATCCCGGCCAGCCTGGTAAAAAGCGTCATGAAGCAAATCCTTGAGTTTGGTCACACCATCCGCGGTTGGCTCGGCATTGAAATCCAGACCATCAGCCCGGCACTGGCTGAATCTTTTGGCCTGAGTGAGACCCGGGGCGTCATCATCGCAGGCGTCATGCCCAAAGGTCCCGCTGATACTGCGGGGTTAAAAACGGGTGATATTATTTTACAAATCAACGGGCAAGCCATCACGGATGGTACTGACGCACTGAATCACATCGCCCAGACTGCTCCTGGTAATGAAATACTGTTAGGTGGTGTTCGACAGGGCCAGCCACTCACTATCACCGCCCATACCAGTAGTAGACCGCTACCAAAAAGTCACGCCATCCCGCAGTAATATTAAGGCAACATAGACGCTGACAGCTGAATTCAACTTAGCGCCATACGTACGCAGCTTGCGCAGCATCCAGGGCGTTATCGACGATAGTTTAATGCGGAAGATAAACACTAGCCATCAGTCAAAAACCCCAGGTCACTATAAATGAAAAGGCGCTAAAATCCGACAAGCACTTCCGTTAGCGCCGCGACTGTCTCGTCGATCTGCGCCTCTGTAATAACAAGCGGTGGCGCTATTCTGACCACCGTCTCGTGTGTCTCTTTACTCAGCACCCCTTTTGTCATCAGGCGTTCACACACCTCACGCGCGCTGGCACGCTGCGCATCGAGCTCGATACCGATAAAGAGTCCATGCCCACGTATCTCGCTGATCAGGTCTGACTTGATCGCCTGCAGGCGCTGCAACATATATTCACCAAGCCTGGCGGAACGTTCTACCAGACCCTCATCCTGCAGCACCTTCATCGCCTCCAGCGCGACCGCTGAGGCGAGCGGATTGCCACCAAAGGTGCTGCCGTGATCGCCAGGGGTAAAGACCGCCATCACGTCCTCCCGCGCCAGAAAAAGCGATACTGGCATCATGCCGCCACCCAGCGCCTTGCCGAGGATCAGGCCATCGGGCTGCACGCCGTCGTGCTGACAGGCGAGTAGCTTGCCGGTGCGCCCGAGGCCGGTCTGAATTTCGTCACAGATCAACAAAACATTGTGCCGTTTGCAGATCTCGGCACATTTGGCGAGATAACCGGGAGGCGGCATGACGATGCCCGCCTCACCCTGAATTGGCTCAACCATAAAGGCCGCTGTATTTTCGCTGATCGCCGCCTCCAGCGCATCGGCGTCACCATAGGGAATATTTTTAAATCCCGGCGTCAAAGGGCCAAACTGATGTTTGTATTGGTCCTCGGAGGAGAAGCTGACGATGCTGATGGTGCGGCCGTGGAAATTGCCGTCGCAGACGATGATCTCCGCCTTGTCAGCAGCGATGCCCTTGACTGAATAGCCCCATTTTCGCGCTGCCTTTAATGCTGTTTCGACCGCCTCGGCACCGGTGTTCATTGGCAATGCGCGTGGCTGCCCGCTCATCTCACAGATCATTTTCAAAAAGGGAGCGAGTGTGTCCGTATGAAAGGCACGCGAGACAATCGTCACACGTTGCACTTGCTCGGTCATCGCCTTCACCAGGCGCGGGTGACAGTGGCCGTGACTCACCGCCGAATAGGCGCTCATCATATCAAGGTAGCGCTTGCCGTTATCATCCCAGACGTAGGCCCCTTCACCCTTTACCAGCACCACCGGCAGCGGATGATAATTATGGGCACAATATTGTGCCTCCAGTTGCAGCGTGTTCATCACATTCACCTCACAATTGTATTGGCCAGTGCCAGCGCCAGCTGGGCCGTTTTTTGTGCCACATCATGGTCTGGGTTGTATTCACTGATCTCAACCCCCACCAGGCGTTCATCTGCCGCCAGTGTCGTTAGCGCTGCCACCAGCTCATCGCCATGGAGGCCGTCCTGTTCGGGACTACCCACCCCCGGCGCCTCACCGGGGTCCACCGCATCGAGGTCGATCGAGATGCCAAAATGACTACTATGCAGTGTCACCCGATGATGCGCCTCTTCCATCACGGCTGCCAGGCCACGCCGCTGCACTTCATCTATATAATAGATGTGAACACCCAACTCAGTTAACAATGCATGCTCTTCCGCCTCAAAACTACGCACTCCGACGAGTACCACATTCTGCGGCGATAGCACCGCGGGAAAACAACTCAGCCCTGTCAACTCACTGGGGCCATGCCCTAGCAGACAGGCGAGCGGCATACCGTGATAGGCCCCACTGGGCGAGCTTTCCGGGGTGTGGCTATCCATATGGGCATCGACCCAGATCAACCCCAACGCCCCCTGTTGTGCCAGCGCTGTACGCACACCGCTCCATGTCCCGATCGCGCTAGAGTGATCGCCACTAAAGACGGCAAAACGGTGTGATGCCTCAACCGAAGCTTGCACCTGCGCGGCAAGCCCGCGACATAACAGCTGGATAGTATGCAGATCATCCTGCGCCTGAGGCGGATAAAGGGTCGTCAGCCACTTGACGTGGTTTACACACAGATGAGACTTGATACAGGTAGTGTGCAGCGCCTCAGGCCCCGCCTCACAACCCTGGTCCTGTGCGCCGATTCCCGACGCCACCCCGATAAAATCTACTGTCGTCAAACTGCTCGCACTCCACTACCCGCATAATTTTAGATGATTGACGGCGCTATTCTGCGCCATAGACAACGTCGGCAAAGTCCATTTCCAGCACACTGCAATCGAGGTGCTGATCCCACGGGATCATCGTCATCACCTTATCAACCCCCAGTGACTGCAGTTGATGGGGGACGCCGTAGCCATGCATCAGATGACCACTACCGATGAAGGCGATCACCAATGGTGGTTTCTGCGTTGACTCAAGCTGCGCACTGATGCCCTCTGCCATGGCACGATCCCATAACAGCTGCTTCTGCACAAAACGACGAAACGCGGGACCTTCGACCGCCATATCGAGCCTGGCACCGGGTAATTTATGGCGCTGAAAGCTCATCACCAGGTGTCTTAGATAAGGGCGCGTTGCCGCAGCGGGCGGCGTCATGCCGGGCGGGGCGGCTTGCCAGCCACGCTTAACCGCCTCCTCAACCTTATCGCGCGTGACATTCAGGGCAACGACCGGGATTTTTTGTTCACGGGCATAGTTAAGCAGCGGGGTGTAGTAGGCAGCACTGAAGCTCCAGTGGCGCGTCCAGTTCACCTCTTTAAGGAAGGTTTCGATATCACTGTCACCACGAAGAAAACGGTCAATCTGGGGCTGCGCCACTTTGGGTAACATCTCTAGCCCCATCACAAGATCAGGCTGTCGTTGATGTAACGCTTGCAGCATTCGCAGCTGCCAATCATGGTGCGACTGGTTGTCATGATGTTCGCCCAGCAGCACTACCTGACTTAAGCGTGCCTGCGCCAGCACGCTGGTTTCAGTGCTGCTACCACCAGCCTCTCCTGGCACTCGCCAACTGCCATTTGTCACACACGACGTGAACTGATTCGATTGATCCCCATCCTCCATTGCTAACAGCAAAGGGGAAAACAGATAAAGAGCGAGACAAATACTACGAAACAGGTTCATCCTATCCCCCTTATATCTATCAGGTATGAATTCCACATTCACAACAAAATAAGGATTACTTCTTAAAAGCTAAGGAATCTCTAACTCATTCTGGGCTCATAGCTAGCGCTCATGAATTAACCAGAGAGACCTTAAGCCAATAATTTTTGCACAGCGCCGAGAAGTCGTTCCGGGGTAAATGGTTTCTGCAACCAACCAGATGCACCAAAATTTTTCGCCTTCTTCTTTTTAAAGTCGCTATCTTCCGTCGTCAACATAATGATCGGAATATCCATGTAGTCATCAAGCCTACGTAATTTACTGACAAGGCTAATGCCATTCATATTGGGCATATTAATATCAGAAAGCACTAAATCAAATGTCTGCTGACGCGCAATCTCCATCGCCTCCACACCATCGTTAGCGCTTACCACCTCAAATCCCTCGTCTTCTAGAATCGCTTTGACCATACCACGTATCGTTGACGAATCATCAACCGAAAGAATCCTTGCCATTTTTATATCTCCTTTATTTCCCTTATCTGGTAAATGCGAACCTATCTACTTATTGCATAACAGATTATCGGACAACATAAGAAACGGTTAAACCGACAAACCTATAGAAACGATCGATAAAATCATCACACTCCAGGCTAGCCCAACACTTTTCGCACTACCCCCACAAGACTTTCAGGTGTAAAGGGTTTTTGTAACCAGCCTGTCGCACCAAAATTTTTTGCCTTATTTTTTTTAAACGCGCTATCTTCCGTCGTCAACATAATGATCGGTATCTCGGCATAGTCTTCCAGCAGTCGCAGTTTGCTAACAAGACTAATGCCATTCATGTTCGGCATATTGACATCAGAGAGCACCAGGTCGACACTTTCGGCGCGCGCAATGGCCATCGCATCCACCCCGTCATTGGCTGTAATTACCTCAAACCCTTCTTTTTCAAGCGTTTTTTTAACGATATTTCTCACCATCATCGAATCATCAACAGAAAGGATCCGCATCATGCCATCCCCTTGCTTAACATCTTGTCAGACGAAAACCACCCAACCCATCGCTGCATAAGGTTATCGGTCAAAATGGGAAATGATTAAATGGCGACTAGCGGGTCAGGAGACCCGTAATCCACTATCTCACACTGGAATAACACCCTGGGCGCCATGCGCTATAGACACATGAAAACGAGATTGTTGAGATGCTTGAAAATGTAGCGACTCACCGCTTGCGGTCGTAGAAATCTTCCTGGCTGGCTGCAGATGGCGGAGGTGGCTCATCTGGCGAGCTCTCTTCCTCGTCAGCCCTTTTGGAAATCATGATGCGCGATAAGATCACGCCAATTTCAAACAGTGCCCACATTGGCACGGCAAGCAGTGTCTGCGAGATGACATCTGGTGGCGTTAGCATCATCCCGACAACAAACACGCCGACGATGATAAATGGTCGTTTAGCCACCAGTTTTTCAGGTGTGGTGAGCCCGGCCCACACCATCAAAATAGTAGCGATCGGGATCTCAAAGGCGAGTCCAAAGGCAAAGAAAAGCTTGAGCACAAAATCGAGATATTTACTGATGTCGGTCATCACCGCTACCCCCTGCGGGGTAACGCCGATAAAGAACTCGAACATCAACGGAAAGACAACAAAGTACGCAAAGGACATGCCCGCATAAAAGAGTAGCGTGCTGGAGACAATCAGCGGCAATACCATCTTGCGCTCATTGGCAAAGAGCCCTGGTGCGATGAAACGCCACACCTGATAAAGCACCCATGGAATCGCCAGAAAAAATGCCCCTACCAGGGTAAACTTGAACGGCGTTAAAAAAGGCGATGCGACTTCGGTCGCGATCATCGTGCTCCCTTCCGGCAGCTGATCGATCAGTGGTTGCGCCAGTGTCGTATAGAGATCGTTGGCAAACGGGAAGAGGCAGAGGAATACAATCGTAATCCCGGCCAGCACGCGTAACAGCCGGTCACGCAACTCGATGAGATGAGTAACCAGCGGTTTTTTTGGATCGGGCGGATATTTACGGGGTTTTGCCATCGGATGATTCTTTCTTGTCTACGCCATCACTAGACACTTTAGCCTGCGATTCCGCATCAGCATCTAATTCGGGCTCGATGCGATCACGCTCCGCCTTTGGCACCGGCTTCAACATATCCCCCGAGATGACATCCTGAAGATCTTTCTGCACGGAGGATACCGCGTGAGTGGTCTCGTTCAATGCACGATGCGCATCGGCAATCTTCGTCTCTTCTGCGATACGCTCCTTGAGCTCCTTGCCACGATCTACCTCATGCTCAAGCTCATCTTTCATATCGCTCATGAAGCGCCGCGCCTTTCTCACCCAACGGCCAGTGGTGCGCGCCAGCGTCGGCAGCTCTTCTGGCCCAACGACCAGAAGCGCTACGACGGCGATCACTGTGAGTTCCCAAAAACCGATATCAAACATGATGTCTCATCCCCGCTACGGCGCAGGGTACATTCCAACAGATGAGTAATACTGAATCGATGCCAAATCAACTCCTAATAAAACCCGGATCAAGCCTGGATCAACCTGGCCTCAAACCTTATCCTTCTCTTTTATCTCTTCCTGACTCGCTTCACCATCGATCACACGATTGGCATCTTTATGCGCCAGCTCATCTGGCGTCGGGTCCGCCTTCAGCTCATCTTTATCATCACCTTTGACATCACTGACAGACTCACGAAATCCCTTCACAGCGCCACCCAGGTCCTTTCCCATGCCGCGCAGTTTTTTGGTGCCGAACAGTAACAACACGATCACCAATACGATCAACAACTGCCAAATACTAATACCACCCATGATCTCTCCTCGTATAAAACTTTGCGTTTAGCTATTTCAACTCTTCTCTGTCCGTTCGGCCTTCTCTTGCAGGCCTGACTTCCCAAAACGTCGCGCCAGCTCCTTTAACACATCATCAGGCCCCAGCCCCTGATGCGCCAACATCACCAGCGTATGAAACCACAGGTCAGCGGTTTCATAGACAATCTGTTTAGCATCCCCTTCTTTGGCAGCGATCACGGTCTCGGTCGCCTCTTCGCCCACCTTCTTCAGGATGCTGTCCAATCCCTTCGCATACAGTGATGCGACATAGGAGCTATCGGGTTCCATTCCCTTTCGTTGCTCTAATATATCAGCTATTTGGCCCAGCACATCACTCATATCACCCACTCTCTCATATCAATCAAGGCACCAGGGTCGCTCGCGCTTAAAGTCGATATTCTACGCTATTTGACCACTTTTCCATATAAGATGATGTAAGTCTTCATTTTTCCGCCCGCTTTATCGGGTATTCTCCCCATCTCGTTGCCAATAAAAAATTGCGATTAACATCGGATTTACCAACAATAACCCAAATATTGAACCCGAATACCCAGGAGAGAGCGATGACTGACAACAATATTGATCGCGAGGCGACACGACGACAAAATCGCAAGATCATTCGCTCAAGCACATGGGTCTCGTTGGCAGGCGTCGCGCTGTTTCTAATCTCGGGCGTGCTGATCTACAAATTGATGCCATCCCCTTTCGAGCAACAGCTCGCAGCAATCAGTTCGCACACGGAAGCCAACTTATCGATGACCATGGTTCAAAGAGATGCTAGCGGCGAATGGAAGCCACTCGATCACATTCCAGACAGTGGTGAACAGATCAACTTCCGCGTCACCACCAACCAGCCACTCCATGTATCACTACTCAATAAACCCAGCCATAGTCACCCACGAACATTGTTCGACCACATCCGCATCCCACCCGGTGAGAACAAGATCATCAATTTTAATAACGCGGATTATCACTACACCGTAAAAGCGCACGACAAGCACGTCCTGTTTTGTCTCGTTGCTGCGGCTGACTCCGCAACACTAACGACAAAATTGGTTGCACTGCAAAAAGAAAAACATCTAGACGGAATACCCGATGAACATTGTGTTAATTGGTAACTGTGTTAACAGAACCTGGATGGCAGGTTTGACGCAACCTCGAATTATGCTAACAATAGCCACGGTCAAACACATGTGCACTCACAAGTATAACAACCGGAGAAAAGCATGGCCCTTGAGTTCAACATCGCCACCCCACCGCCTGCCCTTGCAGACATCACGGCTGAATTCGAGCAGGCCACGCAAGATCGCGCTATGTTACGCAAAAAAAATATCCGTTTTCTAATCTGCATCCTGCTAGTCGTTGCAGCATATGCCACTTTTATGCTGAAGGTCACCATTCCGCTGCTCGCAGACCCCACCGTGGTGCCTGATTTCGTCGCCACTGTCGCCTATTTCACCCCCTACCTGACCTTTCTTATATTCATCTTCGGCAACGCGCTGCACAACAAGATCATAGAAAGGCCACGCAAGCGACTCGACACCACCATCACTGCGCTCCAGGAGAGCACACAGAAGACACTTGCCGAAATTACAGACTGTGGACAGCGCTATGACGAGGTCGCGTCTTACCAGAAACAGATCACCGCGCTCGGGCGACCACTGATGATGGGGGAAATCGAGATGCTCCTACAGTGGGTCGAAGCGCGTATGCAGGAAGAGTGTGGACTGAAGAAATAGTACATCGAAAAACCAACCTGACTGACTACCCCATCAGCTACATTACAGAGCGTTGCCTGACGTATCCTGTCACTATCTGCCTAAGCGTGGAAAAATTTTCCTGAATAAAAGCATCGAATTATTCGAGATAAATTTACTTGAAATGCCGCTGCCAAACCATATGTGAATCTCATGCCTTAATTGTAAAATTCAGAGGTCCAGGCAATGGATAAGGAAACGTTACACACAATATTCTTAATTTTGGCAGCCATCATTGGCTCTATTGGGGTAATCTCGAACCTGCTTTTTTATACTCAATAAGCGGATGGCGCAAACCCAGAGCACTGCACCTTAGTGCCGGTGAAGTGCTCATTCATACAGCAGGCTGTTTTAAATCCGCAGTGCTGCGACTACTTTTCCTTCTTCTCTGCCGCCTTTTCAACACTCTCTAACCACTTCTCATCCAGTTTAATGAGCGCTGGCAGGTCTGCCTTATCGTCAACTAGCGGCTTGAGCTTGTCATGCAGGGTTTTACACACGCCGTGTAATTCACGATGCTGGGTCACCAGCTTGGCACTACTTTCCAGCGTCTCCTGTAACTCGTTGATGCGCTTTTCCTGATTGCGTTTTTCTTTACGCAGTGTGGCAGCCTCACCCTCAACCACTTTACGGGCAGCCGTTTCATCCAGCTTCTGTTTTTTCAGTGTCTTGAGCTTTTTAACGACATTCTCAGGGGTATCTGCCAGTGCCTTATTAATCGACTTCAACAGCTTATCTTTTTCAGCCAATTGCGCATTGATCTTTTTCATCGCCGTAAAATGAGCGTCACGCTCAACGGCCATTGCTCGTTCTGCCTCTTGCTTGGCATTCAACATCGCGGCAGCCTGCGCTTCGGCAATATTTTTCGCCTTCTCGCTCTGCTCCATCCTCTTTTCCATTACCGCGATTGCCATGTCAGCCTGCTCGCGCGCAGTGCCGACACTCGCTTCCGCCTGAATAATTTTCTTGATGCCCGATTCGAGCTCAATTTTGAGCTTGTCACGACTGCAATCAGGGTCTAGCCCTAGCGCATCAGTCGCGGTTTTAATTAATACCTGATTACTAATTGCGAGGTCTTTCCAGACCTTTAACTGAAGTTCAAATTCTGTTTGATCCACTTATTGCTCCTGAAATGTGGGGCCGGACAACCACGAGTTTCCCCAATGACGGCCTTTGAGGGGCCGCATTATAGCAAGATCTAACCATTTAACATGCCTTTTAGAGAATTTTAGTAAAAATAAGCCAATTTAAAATTATTCATCCTCCCTTGCTCCCTCCGTGCATACACCCCTGACAGCACTTAACAGCACTCATAAAACACCCCCTAAGGTCCATTATATAAATATAGCAAGATTATGATTTAAAGCATTTTTTTTCATTTTTCCTTGTCACAGGAGCCCTTTGTAACCGATAATATTGCCATGTCCCAACAACTTAGCTTAACCAATCAATTCCTGGTTGCCATGCCCGCGCTGCATGATCCCAATTTCTTCCATAGCGTCACCTATATATGTGAACACAATGAAGAAGGGGCCATGGGAATCACCATAAATCGTCCGCTCGACATCGTCCTGGGTGAAATTCTGCGCCAAACGAAGATCCCATGCGATGATGAGGCGATCAACGAAACTCCGGTCTTTCTCGGTGGCCCGGTACAGAACGAACGCGGTTTTGTGATCCATCGCCCACACGGCGAATGGGATGCAACGCTGACAATCAGTGACGAAATCTGCGTCACCTCATCAAAGGATATTCTGGAAGCCATTGCTGCTGGCAAGGCCCCCAAAGACTGCCTAATTGCCCTCGGCTACGCCGGCTGGAGTGATGGACAGCTGGAACACGAGATCGCAGAAAATGCGTGGATCAGTGTCCCTGCCTCAAGCGATATCATCTTTAACACACCTTATAATCAGTGCTGGGAAGCCGCCGCAGCACACGCGGGGATCGACCTCAGTCGGCTCTCCAACGACATTGGCCACGCATAACAACACAACACAAAGCAGCGGACATCGCATCCTGCTCGCCTTCGATTACGGCACCAAAAAAATCGGTGTCGCCGTCGGACAGGAACTCACCAAAAGCACCTCTGCACTGCCCGTATTACGCTCACGTGACGAGCGCCCCGACTGGGAAGGCATCACGCAACTTATCGAGACCTGGCAACCCAACGCGCTGGTGGTCGGCATCCCGCTCAACATGGATGGCAGCGAAAATGAGATGACACTGAAGGCAAAGCGCTTCTCCAATCGTCTCGCGGGACGTTACAATCTGCCGGTCTATCCGGCCGATGAACGACTCACAACGCGTGAAGCAGCGCGTGAACGCTACGATCCGCACAATAAACGCGGCCACAAACGCAAAGGTCATATGGAGGTCGATTCGATCGCCGCACAGATCATCCTCGAAACCTTTTTCAGCCAACTAAAGACAAGCAAAGCGCCACAATAACCGGTATCATATCTGCCTGTGAGCGCAAAAGAATTAGACATCGATCAGACGCTGGACCACGTTGCACAGTCACTCAGTTCCATCCTTGAGTCGCGCAACATCCAGGCCCCTATTATGATTGGCATCCACACCGGTGGCGTGTGGGTCGCAGAGCAACTGCACCAACGACTGAAATTGGATGAACCGCTCGGCACGCTCGACATCTCGTTCTATCGCGATGACTTCACCCGCGTCGGCATCAACCCACAGGTGCAGCCATCGACACTGCCATTGAGTGTTGATGACCGCCATGTCATCCTTGTCGATGATGTTCTATACACCGGACGCACCATTCGCGCCGCTTTCAATGAACTGTTCGATTACGGCCGACCGGCATCGATCATGCTCGCCGTGCTGGTGGAACGTGATGGCCGTGAACTGCCTATCCAGGCCGATGCCGTCGGGCAACACGTCTCGCTGGAGGAGGGCGAACAGATCAAACTCCAGGGCCCTGAACCGTTAACGCTGACCATCACGCAAGCATGAAAAAGAAAAATCGCCTCCAACTCGATGAAAATGGAAAACTCAAACATTTCCTGACGATTGAAGGACTCAACCGTCAGCTGTTGATTGACATCCTCGACACCGCCGAGTCGTTTACCAGCGTTACCGAACAGACCATCAAAAAAGTGCCGCTGCTGCGCGGCAAGACGATTGTCAATCTCTTCTTCGAGGCCAGCACTCGCACCCGCACCACCTTCGAGCTGGCGGCAAAACGGCTCTCGGCCGACGTACTCAACATCAACATCCAGGCCTCCGCCACCGCCAAAGGGGAAACGCTGCTCGACACCCTGCGTAACCTCGAAGCGATGCACTGTGACATGTTTGTGGTACGCCACGCCGACAGCGGCGCCACCCATTTCATCGCACAACATGCGGCACCCCACATCAGCGTGATCAACGCCGGTGATGGCCAGCACGCCCATCCAACGCAGGCGATGCTCGACATGTTCACTATCCGCCGTGTTAAAGGCGAGTTCCACAAACTCAACGTCGCGATCGTCGGCGATGTGCGCCACTCGCGTGTCGCGCGCTCGCAGATCCACGCGCTAAGTATGCTTGGGGTCGAGGATGTGCGCATCATCGCCCCCAAGACACTGGTACCCAGCGAGCCAGAGGCCTTCGGCGTGCATGTCTACCATGACCTGCGCGAAGGGCTGCGCGATGTCGATGTGGTGATCATGTTGCGACTACAAAAAGAGCGCATGCGCGGTGCCTCGCTACCCAGTGAACATGAATACTTTCAGCTCTACGGCCTGACCGAGGAGAAACTCGCGCTGGCCAAACCCGACGTCACGGTGATGCACCCCGGCCCGATCAATCGTGGCGTCGAGATCGATTCGATCGTCGCCGATGGGCCACGTTCGGTGATCCTGCAACAGGTCAGTCACGGCATTGCGGTACGCATGGCGGTGATGTCGATGGCGATGCAGAGCCACCTGCCCGTCGCAGCGGGAGGACGCGGATGAAGATCGAAATCAAACAGGGGCGCGTCATCGACCCCGCCAACGATATCGATGCGATACAGGACCTGTTCATTACCGATGGAAAAATCATCGCGCTCGACTCACCGCCGCAAGGATTTATTGCCGACAAAAGTATCGATGCCAGCAATCAGATCGTCTCCCCCGGATTCGTCGACCTGCGCGCCCACCTGCGCGAACCCGGCCAGGAACACAAAGGCACCATCGCCAGCGAGACACGTGCTGCCGCACACGCTGGTATCACCACCCTCTGTTGTCCACCCAACACCCACCCAATCGTCGATACCCCGGCGGTGGCTGAACTGATTCAACGCCATGCCGATGCGGCGGGGCACGCGCGCGTAGTACCACTCGGTGCGCTAACACAGGGACTTGCAGGCAGCGCCATCACTGAGATGCACGCCCTGAAGACCGCGGGTTGCGTTGGTGCCAGCAACGCGATGCAACCCATCGCCAATACGCTGATCCTGCGCCGCGCAATGGAATATGCGGCAACGCATGACCTAACGGTATTTATCCATGCTGAAGATCGCGATCTTGCCAATAACGGCTGCGTTCATGAAGGGGCGGTCGGCTCTCGCCTCGGCCTGCCCGGCATCCCCACGGCCGCGGAAACCGTTGCGGTCGCCAGCACACTGGCCCTGGTCGAGGAGACCGGTGCACGCGTTCATTTCTCGATGCTCTCAAGCAAGCAGGCATTGCAGAAAATCTCGCGTGCTAAATATGACGGCCTGCCGATTAGCTGCGATGTTAGCGCACACCACCTGCACCTCACCGAGATCGATTTACTCGGCTTCAACAGCCAGTGCCATGTGCGACCGCCACTGCGCACACAACGCGATATGGAAGGGCTGCGTAAAGGTGTCGCCGATGGTAGCATCAGCGCCATCTGCTCCGATCATCACCCACACGAAGCCGATGCCAAACTGGCCCCATTCAGCGCCACCGAACACGGCATTTCAGCACTCGAAACGCTGTTGCCACTGGCGCTGCGCATCGTCGACCAAGGTGTGTTGTCGATAACGCAGATGATCGCCAGCCTGACACATCAGCCCGCCACGATCCTCGGCATCGCGGCCGGCACCCTGTCGCTTGGGCAACGCGCCGACATCTGCATCTTCGACCCCGAACGTTACTGGACGCTCGATAACCACTCGATGCTGAGTCACGGCCACAACACCCCCTTCCTCAACTGGGAAATGAAAGGTGAGGTGACACACACACTGCTGGGAGGCAAGATCGTATATGAATGCTGATGCCAATAACAAACCACATCGTGATACAGTTTTTGTAGAAGAGGCAGAGGTGCTGGAGCACCACGGCTATGACGGCAAGCAGTTCATCATGAAATTACAGGCGCCTAAAACCGCAAAACACGCTCTGCCCGGCAGCTTTATTCATTTGCGTTGTGATGCGCAACGGCCGATGCGTCGCCCATTGTCGATCATGCGCAGCGACAAACAGAAAGGGTGGATCGAGATCCTCTATCGCGTCTTTGGCGAAGGGACTGAACTACTCTCCGCCAACCCGGTTGGCAGTCACCTCAATTTGATGGGACCGATTGGCAAATCATTTGAACTGCACCCGCAGCGTCCACGCCCACTGCTGCTCGGCGGCGGTGTCGGTATCCCACCGATGGTCTTCATTGCCGATGAGACGCGCAAACAAAAAGGGACATACCAACCGATGATACTGATGGGTTCGGAGACCCCGTTTCCGTTCAAGACACGCCCATCGCAGATTATGATCCCCGGCCTGCCCGATGGCGTCATCGCCGCGATGCCACTAATGGAAGACTGGGGCATCCCAAGTCGGCTCGCCAGCCTGCAGTCGTTCCCCGGCGTCTATCAAGGCTACATCACTGACCTCGCGCGCGCCTGGCTCAAGACCCTCAATGATGAACAACGTAACGAAGTCGAACTCTTTGCCTGCGGCCCGCACCCGATGCTGGAAGCGGTCGCAAAACTGGCGCACGAATTTGAGCTCCCTTGTCAGCTCTCGCTGGAAGAGTTCATGGCCTGCGCGATCGGTGGCTGTGCCGGCTGCGTCGTCAAAGTACACAACGATGATGGCACGACGGCAATGAAACGGGTCTGTGTCGATGGCCCCGTCTTTCCAGCCGAGGCGATCTTTCCCAAAGCGAGTTAAGGATAGACTTCAACATGAGCATAGAATGCCCTCCGGGTGCGATATCAGACCCCGCCACATGGGTGGAACAACACGGCGATGCGCTGTTTCGCTATGCGCTGATGAAAATGCGCGATACATCACAGGCAGAGGATATGGTGCAGGAGACCTTCCTCGCCGCACTCAAGGCGCGCAACAAGTTTGCCGGACAGTCATCGGAAAAGACCTGGCTGATCGGTATCCTCAAACACAAGATCATCGACCACTTCCGTAAACATAAACGGGAACAGAGCAGCGATGACATCGAGACGCTCAGCGAACAGCTCGACCAGCAGTTCGACCAACGCGGCCACTGGGATGTCTCCCTGACACGCTGGCAGAACCCCGATCAGGCACATGAAAATGAAGCATTCTGGAAGACTTTCTCGGCCTGTATCACACACCTGCCAGAGCATCTTGCCGACCTCTTCATCCTGCGCGAGATCAAGGGAATGACCACTGAAGAGATCTGTAAGCTGCTCGATATCTCGACGACCAACAATATGTGGGTAATGCTATCGCGTGCGCGGATGCGCCTCCGCAACTGTCTCGATTCACGTTGGTTCAATCACGATAATAAGGAGCTCTCTTGATGTACAAAGCGCCTTTGGATGTACGCTGATGTTGTCATGCAAAGAAGTAGGGGAACTGCTCTCTCAGGGTATTGATCGCAAACTCAAGCTCAGAGAAAAGGTCAGCCTCAAATTACATCTGGTGATCTGTAAGACATGCAGTTGCTACGAGAAACAACTTCAGTTTGTCGCGCATTCTGCGCATCGCTTAATGCGATCAAACAAGGATGGCCAGGGAATACCGCCGCTTTCGGATGAAGCGGGAATACGCATCACCCGCAATATCAAACAGCAGCTAAATGAAGAACAGCAGCAGAAGAAGCCAGAATAATATTAGCTAAGGAACCTCTGATTAATTACGTCATGTGTCATTGCGAGCGAAGCGCGGCAATCTCAGCACTATAAGATTCATCAAGTTAGGAGATTGCTTCGTCACTTCGTTTCTCGTACCACGGGCACTTCCTTCGGTCGCCTGACAATTAATCAGAGGTTCCTTAATAAATAATCATCCAGCCAGCGGCCAGACCGCAACCCTCACCATCTCTAGCTTCGATAAAACCTCTTGAAACAGTATCGATGTTCGCGTCTCACCATACTTGCTCATTGCTTTATCGAATAAAAATTATGGCTAAAGCCATCACACACACTTTTACATGAAAGGTTATCTGGCTCGTTGCGACTACCCTGCATATCGAATTAACGCTATTAACACTAAACATGAATCAATCGCTCAAATATTTTATTCCCTACGCTGTACTGTTGTTCTTATTGACAGCAGGCGGGGCATTGAACGGCGTGCATGCTGCAGAAAATGTGATAAAAAATAGTTTCGTACTCGATAATAGTCTAATCCCTACAGATGAAATCCTCAGCGGTGGCCCCGCCAAAGATGGTATCCCAGCGATCGATACACCAAAATTTATCATGGCAAGCAAGGCCGCTCACCTGTCACCCAGTAGTCGCGTGCTTGGCATCCACCACAACGGCACCAGTAAAGCATACCCAATCAACATCATGAACTGGCATGAGATCGTTAATGACCATTTTAAAAACGAGGCCATTAGCGTCACCTTTTGTCCACTGTGTGGCACCGGCGTCGCCTATGCAATACCACCAAACACCGCCGGCTTCGGCGTCTCAGGGCTGCTCTATAATAGTGACGTGCTACTGTATGACCGCAAGACACAATCTTTATGGTCTCAAATTCTCTCTCAGGCGATCAGCGGACCGCTCGCAGGCCAGCGCCTGACGCGCATACCACTGACACACACCAGTTGGGCAGCGTGGCGCAACCAACATCCCAATACCGTAGTGCTGAGCCAGGATACCGGCTTCAAGCGCAACTATCAGCGCGATCCTTATGCTGGATATATCGATAGCAAAGGGATCTATTTCCCGATCAAACACCGCGATCCACGCTATCACCCCAAAGCGCGCGTCATCGGCATCGAGATCGATGGCCACAGCAAGGCCTACCCGTTCTCCGAACTGGCCAAAACTGACGGCGACATCATCGATAAGATCGGCACACGTACCATTAGAATTCGTTATAACGACGCCCATCAAAGTGGCATTATCCTTGATGAAAACAATCACGAACTCGCCACCATCACCGCCTTCTGGTTTGCATGGTATGCTTTTCACCCTGAAACAGAAGTATTTAAACCATGAGTCGATATGTCACTTGCATTACCCCCTTCGGGGATGTTTTTATTAAACTTGATTTTTATGGCCACCATTCATCCATCGTCACCAAAACTGAAGTATAGACAAAAGGAATCACCATGCACGCCACGTTGCCTCTACTTGAAGCCACCAACTTCCCAGCGCTGCGCCGCGCTGCACTTGAAACATTGCAGGTCAATCTCGGTTATCTCTGCAATCAGACCTGCCTGCACTGTCATGTGAATGCGGGACCGACGCGCAAAGAGA